>NZ_JAPEID010000029.1:0-70031 GCF_028823755.1 Vibrio sp. VP6 | reverse complement strand
ACCTAGTGGATTGGTTTGGGAATGTTGGCTCTGACATGTTCAAATTTATGCTCCAAAGCGCAGTTGGTGAAGCCGCATTGTTTGCTGCTGCTGTCTTAGGTCAACCCATAATTATCGGTGCAATTGCTGTAACAGCGACATATGTTCTAATTGAATGGGCTTGGGGCGAATACAAAATTTCTCAAACGATAGTTGAAAGGTTAGAAGGTGCGATATAAAACTAAAATCCGTTTGGCTGGCTTGTTTTTTATTTCATTAATGTTGCTGTGTTGGCTTTATCCTTCTTATGGGGTTTATCTGGATTACCTTGATCTATTGAATCGAGCCGATACTGTGCAAGTCTCCATTATTACCTTGTGGGTTCCTGTTGGTGTTTTTGGGGCTTTAGTGTGTGTGCTTTTTATGACACCTAAAGCGTTGCTATACGGGAAAAAAATCAATGAACTTTATTCTCAAAGAGCTATGCAGTTAGCTAACAAAATTAGTCTTTATTTTGCATTAGCAGGTGTGGCGTTTGCTGCTGGATGGACATATCACTCTATCGACTTGTTAGAAAAATATGGGTACGTATACAGCCGAGATTTAACAAAAATCACTCCAACAGGAGTGCACTTGATGTACGTTAAAGCTCGATGATTGAACTTAACGGCACTTAATCCGAACCCAGCCAATACTTTTCTGGTGCGATGTTGCTCATCGCACTAGCTCTTCACAACAACTTTGCAATACCTGTGATTATTCGTAGCTTTCTAAATTAGAGAAGGCACTGACAAGGTTTTTTCCAGAACCTTCACAGTTGGTACTTCGTAGCACAGAAGTGCCCCTTTCCTTGTTTCAGAGCTAATTTCTAGCTGCTCACTATGCTATAAATTATCTAATGTCATTTTTGAATCGAGAAGTAAGTTATGAGTAAAAAACTGCTGTCAGAAAAAGACCTTTTAGAAGGATTAACAAGTCATACTGCGCACACCGATGAATTCGTGACTACAAGTGAAAAAGATTGGGGGGCTTATTCGGAAGGTGCGGATAAGGCGGATATTGACTTTCTAGTTGAACGACGTGATGTTTTTGACTCTTCCCGAATTGAATTTGAGGAAGATGAACAAGACCGAGAACTAGTTAAGCAAAGAGAAAACTCCCCAGAAATTGACGTTGATATTGATGAGTTGTGAACCAGTATGTTTGTGTTTCGGAGTTAATCACCAGAATCAAAAATGCCCCAAGTGTATCAACTTCTCATTTGTTTGAATTGCCACCCGACCGAAAAATAACAAAAGTTAGATTTAGCGATGATATGAGCGTAAAAGCTACGCTTTAGTCACTTAAATTGGATCATTTAGGGCTGGATCTATACGAACGAGCTAAAGAGCAGAGTAAATATTTAATAGTAACTAAGAATATGCCTAACTCTTCTTTGAGAGATCCAGAGCTATGGTAGATTGATAGAACGGAGCTGAGTAATCCTGAAAGATATGGTTGAATTGCTCACGGCTATCAAGCACAAAAGCAACTCGAACGTGGTCTAGGTTGTATGTCGTCAAAACAGAGCGTAACCAACCCGCCAACGAACTCTCCAAAAGCGCTCTACAGCCTACGAACCACACCCATGTTTGCTGATCACTTCGAATAACATCTAAGATTTCTGACTTGTATCGATAACCATCTCCCATTGAAGTTAGGTCGATGTACACAACACTAGCTCCCAGTCCATGGTTAATGCGATTGTACGTATCTTGAAGTTCTTTACCGCATTCACTATCAAATGTGTGAAGCCTCATTACGCCCAACTCCCAATAGCCGTGTATTAAGCGTTCTGGTGTACCTACAGGCCAGCTATCAAAGGTGTATAAGTTATCTTTACGCATCTACGAAACTTATTTTTATGAACGGATTAGAGAAGTGAAGCCCAATGGCTGGACACATAAGCCAATATCTTAAGTGATTGAACCAGCTCATGCAGCGTAGCTCTGTCTGTCAAAGTAGACTTAATCAGGGTGAGGTCATTGAGTACCTGGTGTTTACGCTCCTCATTATAAAACACCATGTAGTGCCCGATTTCAAGCTCTGCTTCACGGGGTGTGCTGTAATCTTTTAAGCAAATCTCCTCGTATTACAGACTTCTCAATAGTCGCTCAATAAAAAGATTGTCAATCCAGCGACCTTTTCCGTCCATGTTGATCCATATCCCCCTGATTGAGCAACCTCTGTGTGAACTCAGTGCTAGTAAACTCGCAGCCCTGATCGGATAAAGATATCGGGTGGTCCGTAGTATTGGAGTACCTCTTCGAGAGCCACGATACATAAAACTTGTACCCATGGTGTTCGATAACCGCGAGGACAACACCTTACAGTTATACCAGTCGATAATGACAACCAAGAACAGGAACCCTTTTGTTGATAGTTCGTTCATTTACAAGAAAGTTTGTCACTTTTTTCTCTGTCGGTTTAAGTTGACAGAGGTGATATTAACTGCCTATAGCAAACACGCCTTTGCCCCATCCCGTGTTTCAGGACAAACCTTACCCTGTAGTTAATAACTCAGTATGCTATAAATTATCTAATCTTATCTTGAATGGAAGACGAGTTGTGAGCAAAAAACGGTTATCTGAAAAAGAACTGGTCAAGGGGATGACGCCCCACACTGCGCATAGTGATGAACTAGCTGAAGTAACATTGGATGAGTTGGGCCTTGAAATTTCTGAAAGTGATTACATGGCCGCGTTGAAGCGAATTAAATCACTGCTTGATGTAGCCGATCCCGGCACTCCTGAAGGAGACGAGCTTGAAAGGCTCGCTGCATTGGTTGAAGAATACGAGGAAAAACACTTCCCCATTTAATAACTGCAACGCATTTTTGCCCCTAACCTACTTAGCCCTAACGAACCAGTCACCTGAATAGCACCGCATTAGACCAAATTAAACTTAATCCATAAAGCAGCGTCTTCTGCGGAAATTTTCGGAATTTTTCCCTGAAACTACCTCTCGTTTCACACAACAGTTTGATATGCCTTGAGGTTCACAATTAGTGATAGCAAGATAGACAGAATGCAAACACGGAAGAAATCCGTCTAAAGCCCAGTGCATGCAGGATGCTTTGTATAACGAGGTAAGTATTGGAATTAATCGAAAAGAAGCTTAGGGATACTCCCGAACACCACAGAAAGTACCTAAAACGACTAAGTGAATACGTAAAATACTTGATTGAAAACGGGCGAATACTTGAAGCCAAGCACTTCTTTAATAAAATGCAGAAGGTAAAACCAAGTCATATAAAAACAACAATTCTAGGGTATGAACTGGCTATTAAGACCTTTGATAATGAATCAGTAGTGTTTTTTGATCGTGCTCTATATGACAGCAAGCATAATGAAGAGTTACTGCTAAAAATGAGATTGAAATATTACTACTCAGTTAATAATGAAAAGCAGTTTACAAGCCTTGTTGAGTACCTTCTTTTTGAAAGAACTGTCAAGACCGAAACCTTTCACCTTATTGGTGAATTAGTTATTACTCAAAATACGTATAAGCCCATATCTGTTCTAGTCCGTTACCTTAAAAGTAAGAAGCGAGCACTTCATAAACAGGTTGAAGGGCAGGTTCGCAGAGTGGTGTTACAAAAGCTTGTCGACGTTTTAGCGGAATCAAGAAAATGAAACCATATTTGATTGTCAAAGTTCTCGAAATGGCGAGCGTTTGTTTACCTACGACAACTGTGTACTCGAATGTTGAACTGCGTTCGTCAAGTGCTGATTCACGAGAAGAACTTGCTGCACTTGAAGCATGCGCCAAGAAGTTGAATCTTGATTTTACCAAATATCGTCACTGTGCTCGGATTGCTACAATTGTCGATAGTAATACGGTCGAAACTGCGGTTTCGAGCGCAGAAAATAGATTTGAAGAGATTTTAGATCTTAAATCAATAGAAGTGCCCATATCTAATTATGCTCTGTCTTCTATTGGCTTTGTTAAAGACCTTTCCACTGGAAAGTTACATGAATTGAAACACTCCATACACCAGCCGACCATGTCATTTATGACTCATCAGGGGAACACACAAAGAGTTGATATTACTCACTGCATATTAGCCCAAAATTCAGAATTAAGTGCGCGATATTTGCGATCTTTACATTGGTTTAGAAATAGCAAGCACGAGAATAATGCCCAGTTAAAAATTCTGTTTAACTGGTTTGCAGTGGAAGCGCTGTTAAAAGAGTCAGAAAAAGATAATGTCTCTGTATATATTCGATGGTTTTTAGGCTTTCCTAACGGAAAGGCTGGAACTCTAGTTGATGACAAGGTATTGAGAAAGCTTGAAAGCCACGAGAATTACCTTTTTTGGAAGAAAGAGTTGGTAAATGTGCTAGAAAAAATACGCATATTCAGAAATGACTCTACGCATCATGGCTTCAGAACAATTGATTTTACACCTGAGCAATTAGAGTTATTTAGTCAAGTTATGATTTATGGAGTTACACGTTGTCAAGGAGCAGTGCAAACCGCAATTTTAAATGGGATAAAGTCAGTGCAAGAGTTTAAAGAGTATATGCCGACAATTTTTGAATCCAATCAATACTTAATTAATGATGTGCATGGAAACATTTTGTTTAGTTTACATAAACTTAAAGGCGCATAACAAGCAACGTAAATAAACGTTCAACAAGCTGCTTCAGAATGATTCGTTTACTATTGATACTTTTTCTTATCTGACACTGGTGTATTTGAGTGTTTGCACTAAATCATTTATGTCCAGAACCTTCACAATTGGCACTTCGTAGCACAGAAGTGCCCCATTCCGAGTTATAAACCCGTTACGTAACTTGTGTAATGACTTACATTTTGCCCCCAATCAAACGTGTTCCAACCAATAGTTACGTAATTACAAGGAACTAACATTTGACCTGGTTTTTATCCGCCGTGTAATGTAGTGATTAATAAAGGAGTTACAGATAATGGTGAATATAGATGTTTGACGCCCCCCAAAAAAAAGCAGTTATACAGGCGTATGACTTTGCTTGCAATGTTGGCAAAGAGCACAATAAAGAAATCGAAAATAAAGCTTCAAATGAAGAAGTTGTGATATTAAAAAAAATTCGCTTAGGGCTATCACCAGAGGAACTCAAAAAACGTATCTTCGATTTAGCAGTTGAATATCACTACTCGGGGTCACCATCATCCACGGACGGCCTCATCTCAAAACTAACAAACATAGAAACTGAACTGAACGATTTAATCACTAAGTTGGAGGCATTGAAAAACACTGCACCTGACACATTTGATGATATCGCTTATCAAATGTATTCTCCTTACTTACGAGGTGGCGAGCTTAAAGCACAAGAATTTACATATTATGACCCTCAGACCGAGCTAAAACATCTAGTTCGGAGTATTGGGTTAGCTAGGACCACTACACAAGCTAGAGCAAATAAGGCAAAAAAAAGAGGTGCTTATTGGCACCGTATCGAACAACTATGGTTACAAATTACAAGCCAACGCCCTAAGCCCAATCAAAATAGTGATTTTATTGTATTCTCAGGGATGGTTTTTAACTCAGGTACAAGTTCCGAGTGTGATACAAACAGCGCTCAAGCATTGAGTAAAGACTATAAGCGGTATCTGAATAAAAAACGTTCAACCCAGCTTCATTATAATCAAAGCCACTTGGACAAAATTGAATAAATAACTGCTTTTATGTCCAGAACAATACTCATGTATTGCATAAAATCATTCTACAAGTAACGATGTAGAAGGAATTATTATGTTTCTAGAAATTCGAACAAAAACTTTTCATATTAAGTTCTCTTGGCGGGCGCTCGGCGTGATTATCATTATAGCTTTATGTTTGTATTTCAACTCTCCATTGCCTTGGCAAAATGGTTAGGCTTGATGGACATCTTAAGTTACGAGTACCGCCGAACGCTTCGAACCCTACACAGATATTTGATATATTTGCTATTGTAGGTAATGGCTTAGCACGGGTAGTACTTACGCTGAATATCTTTACCTTTTGGTTCAACAGCATGAATACCGAAGTGATTTTTAGCTAAATCGACACTAGCAGAGTAAGAATAATAGGCTATGCGCTAAAGCGTAAAAATAGGTAAGTATAGATGAATAAATATATTATTTTTGGTAAATCTAGTGTAATTGTTCCTGTAGACGTAATGTCAGCAACAGCATCTTACTATCCTAAATCACATTTAACGAATCAAGACATTAGAAAGTGGCAGCAAATAAAAGTATTACTCAGCTCAAATCACTCTGGATATCAATCATATTAATTGTTCTCTTAAGTGGAAGTGGAGCCATCTGGATTCTGAAGCATTCCAACCTAGTGTACGACCCAAGTTTTGAAGGTGTAAACAATCTTATGGTGATCTTCAAGGTACCTTTGGCTATCTTGGCGTTAATCATACCGATAGTAGCAATCATTGCTTCAAACCATCGTTCTGTACAGACGGCAAAGCAGATTGATTTAGTTCATGCTCAAAACATTTTCTCTAACTATTTCAAGCACAAAGAAGAGTTTGAACTTTATTTAGCAAAGTTTGGAGATCACAAAGAGGCTTTGTTTAAGGATGCTTGCTATCTTCATAGACTACTTTACCCAAATGCTCTCAAAGGTGATTTCTCGGTCAATCAGGACGTAATCGATGAAATTAAAGAGGATGTCAAGGACTTCAAAGATCTATGTCGACAACTGGAAAACGTAGATGACTTGTTTGGAGCGAATCTCGGGGAGATTTATGAGTTAATTGAATCGATTTGCTCATATTGTGAGATTGACTCGAATACGCTTAACTATTATTTGCCAGGTGGATCTAACAGGCTTAAGTATGTTGATCTTACTGGTGAAGAGCGGGTGATATTTTTACATGGTCAGCCGATTAACTTGCCTTATAAATTTCTCCAAGCAGTCAGAGCTGTGGTTTACGCTATGGATTTTTGTGCTACGGCCGACATTGAGTACGATTCTTTAAGGTTACTTTGGGCTGCTGAATTCACAAGTAAATGTACCGTGGAGGAGTTTCAGCCTATCCATTCGACCTTCTCCGACTAATTATTGATAGTTATTGCCATGAAGGTGCTTAAGTTAAGGAAAAAACACTGTGCCAGAGGTTAGAAAGCAGTTCTTGGAAAGCTTACCCCACACTCACGATAGCGATTTGATTGCGTGTGTTGGAACGAATGGAAACCCCAGCCCGCGTCACTATGCATTTGGCTTTTTGAATGCTGCAGAACTACTACTTGAGCAGCAACGTGTTAAAAAACCCTATAGACCTAAATATCCTGTTGATCATATGGTGTATCCGATTTGCTTCAACATCCGACATGGTATTGAGATAAGCCTTAAGTACTTTCTATGTGAACTTGAAAAACTTTATGCTCACAGGAAACTATCCTTTGAAACACCGTCTCGCAATTCACACAATATAGAAACAATATGGAATGACTACTATCAATTGGCAATACAATTTGATGCTCGACTAGATAAAATGGCTCAAAAATTGTGTGAATACGTTGAACCTTGGGCTGAAATAGATGCGACAGGCCAAACCTTTCGATATGCGTTCTCGAACGATGCTCAGAAACATCTAACAGAGTATTCTACTATTGACCTATTCAAAGTGACACTGAACCTTGAAAGCCTTAAAACGCACCTAGAAGATAATTTTGCTCTGCTTGCAGAACTTGATGTTGAGTATGAATGCAGTACCCATACGAAAAAACTTTCGCGATGGGAGCTAAATAAATTGGCAAAGGAGTTGCCATTACGCTCTGAATGGGGTGAGAAGTTAGTAGATGTAAAGGTGCGTTGGTGCCAAAAAAAAGACTTATCATCCAGAGAGTTCAATCAAGCCTGTAATCTAATTCAATCACACTGGGAGTTTGCCAGTCACATAGGTCTAGAGGTGCCTCTACTAGGTGGGGTTACCGCAGAAGACTTAGTTTGGGCGGTAGAGCAAAGTATGTACTATCACAATGTCATACTTGGCCCAACTTCTAAAGTCGGTGACGATGGTTTCATTCACGCGTTGTTAGGAAGTAATGAGAGAGAAATTGCTTGGCTCTCTGCTCAAGGAGGCGAAACAATGCTTGAACGACTATCTCCAGAGTTGATTGCAACCGTCAGTAGTCTTTATTACAACAATCGAGAGTCGAGTTATTGTGAAGACTACCGTGTTCACTATGAAATAGATTGTAAAAACCTTTCATCAGATGATCCGAATCGGCTGATAGAGGAGTTTATACATTTAATTGAGAAACAGACGTTTATCAGCAGTATTTTTGATAGCTTAACACTGTTGAATCAAGTCTCCATTATAGAGAAACTTAAGGCGATTGAAGGCGTACATGCACATTTTGACGAAGCTGCTGTTTGGAAAAAGCAAAGTAAAACGGAGAAATACCATTATTGGTACGCTTCATTGCCAAAGATCACGAAGGCAGAGGAATTCCTATCTTTGAAATGACGCCCACTTAACTCGATGGGGTGTAGTGGGTGAATGAAGCTCGCCACTAGTTTTTAGGCTATTCACGTGATTTGTAATAGCAGAGGTTATCCGAAGTATCTCAGCTTCCAAAACTTCGTAAAACACTTTTGTCCAAAGGCGTGTTACGCGACCGATTGGTAATGTGACCGATTGGTAATGATGTGATGAACCTTACTGTGACGATACAATGCTTTTATTTATATCGGATTGGAAAGCTCCCAATAGTTCCTTTATCTCACACAACGCTGCGGTAGGCGTCAACTCCTTCCTTGCTATCTGTTCTTCTAACAACTCAATCTGACGTTTAGCAAGCTCAACACTCGACTTTAGAGAAACAGCATTATAAACCTCTGTGTAGCCGTGAATATCTGCAAATGCGAGGTCAATATAAGTATCTAAAGAGCTAAGTATTGTATGACCAGTCCATTGTTGTAACTGCATTTTAAACGTTTGTGTATGAAGCAGATGTTTTCGGAAATCATCTTTATCATTCACTTCTTTAGTGGCAAGAATCAGTTCCTTAAGCTTGTCTGTAATGAATGCGTGTCTCCACAAGTGCGGGTGCAATTCTCCCTCGATACCAAGCTCTTTTTTCCATGAGTTCATGTACGTTGTCCATGAATCGGCAGATAGGCGTAGACCTGTTTTTAAGCTGATAAACAGGTAGTCATGTTGGACTTTTTTCTTCCTCATGACTTTCTTGCGAACTTTGATGTAATCCGCAATCACTGATAATAACAAATGTGGGACAGGTATCTTTCGAGTGGCGTTCTCGTCTTTGCGTTTTAAAGTGGTAAGAGTGAGCATACCTGTGCGTCTAGCTTCCTCGTAATCGGTCATTTTAATCAAATGAAGCTCCGTTACACGAGCGCCTAGTTGCTCCATTGCTGTGTATAACGTCATGTCCCTTCTACGCTTATCTTTGTTTTTCTGAGTCTTGATAAACTCCCACACACGCAACGCATCATCTTCCGAAACAGGGTGACGTTTCTTGATTTCATCTTTTGTTGGCACGGCTGCATGGGTGACTTTGACACCTTCAATATAACTTTTGTAGCCTTCCTGTTTGCGTTTGTAACGCTTTTCAAGTATCCGAATTGAGTTGCTTTTATCTTTGCCTATAAAAGCACTCAAGTCATGAAAGTCTTGGATAAACAGCAAGAAATCCAGACAGGTATGTGCAATCTTTATCACCGAGTTATTCTTGCGTTTTAGTTCGCCAAGCGGCGTTCTCTCTGCCTGTAGTGACTGAACGAAAAGGGTGAATGTTGCGTCAGTAAGCTGGCTGAAGCGACTCAATAATGGCTGTTTTTCAATAAAATGCACTAAGTGAATAATATCGTGTGCATACCCTCGTATCGTGTCACTTTTCAAGTTTCTCACTATTAAGCTATGAATGTAGGCATTGGCTTCATAGCAAGGAGTATGATTATTGTAGGTTACGAAAGGAATATCCAGTGGTTTACGAAAGACAAGCTTGCCATCAAACCCAAGATGACTCCATTGCTCAAAGTCTTTAAGCTTTCGAACCGCCATCATACCTCTCCATTCAAAGTGAAATTCATCTGTGCTTCAATCTTACGATTGTGCTCTCGATAAAGCTCCTGTCGCTCTTCTACTGTTCCTTCATGGTTCGCTAGTTGCTTTAGTCTAGAGCGCAGCTCTGAGACCATAACGGTTAGTAAAGAATTGCTGCGCTGCGCTGCATCCAGCTCCGATTCAAGTACAGCAACCTTGTGCTTCAAACCCACTACGGTTTGCTTGTTGCCTTTGGAAGCTTTCTCATCGAGACGTGCAGCCTCTATCGCCAGTTTTGCATTTATACGAAGTTCATCTAATGATAAGAAGCCTCTTTCCAGAAGTGCTTCTGAGATGCTTTTGACCGTGTTCAATGAGCATGATGTGATATTACGCTCTTGATTCTGATATTTAGCGATACCAGATTGAGACTTGAGCGCTTTTAGTAGTTCCTCATCATTTTTAAACTCAGCAGGGGTGGTGATGATTTCCCTTAACAGCTTTTCTGTTTCAAGTATCTTAGTTTGGTTTTTCTCTAAAACTTTCATTGTCCCAATCCTCAATCAAGGTCCTTGATTTTTAAAATTAGATTAAAGGTTTGAGTTGTATTTCCATCAGCATCTTCAATGGTAAAGAACTCTGGCTCAAGCGTGATTCGACCTTCGTCTAAAAGCTGAATAACCTCTGTTTCAATGTCCTGCTCTTTTTGAAGTTGGCTTATATGAGGGACGGTTAGATAAGACTCATCATCGTAATCTTCTGCTGCTTCACTCACTGATTCTATAGTGACTGGTGTTGAGCTATCACCTGTCAGGCGTTCTGCAATGATTTTACGAACCTCTTCTATCCCTTCGAGCTTCGCTAGCTCAGAAATGGAATCAACCACACCACGAACAATCACACTAGCTTTAGCTCCGTTTAGTACCGCTCCAGTTTCCGACTCAGAGATATAGTGATATAGATGTTCCATGTCTGAATGTCCGAGCATCCAGCGCAGAGCATCCATGCCATCAAATCCCTTAGACCAGAAGAACGCCATAGCAAAGAAGCGCCTCAATTGGTGCTGACGAACATAATTGCGGCGGTACTCACCGTTGTCGTACTCTACCAAGTCCGTTTCTAAGTAATCACACAAATTATCAAGGTGCGCATTATAAGTCCTGGAAATAACCTGACTTAACTGAGTACGCTTTGAATCAAGGTTGTTAAACAGAGATAGCTTTCCTTGGCATAGGTTCAACTCACTCGCTTTGATGTTAAATTGCTCCAGTTGCCAGACGAACCTTGTGATAGATAGGGGAATTGGTCTTTCTATTGTTGCGTTTACCCCTTTTGAGCCAGTTTTTTTTACCTTAAATATCAGGTTGTACTCCGTTTTTGAACCTTCTTTTGAAAAGGGACTTACATTAGGTGATATGTTGCCATGTGGCTTCAACTTGATTAATTCATCTTGTCTTCGAGCCATGATTGCACCCACCAAGACCTGTATTGCGCCTTGCAGTACAGAGAACAAATCAAACAAGCTCTCATTGGCTCTAATCCTTTCGTGTCGATTTTCAACGCTATCAGCAAAGCCTTGAACCTGTTTTATTCCTTTTTTCAGGTATTCACTACTCAGGCAATTGATCGCCTCCGTTTGAAACCAGTAACCTCGCTCCGAACCAGACATCTCTCGATGCAACTCTTCATTCCAAGCTCGGGTGTATTCAGATGGACGGAGTGTGTTGGAATATCTTGCAGCAGATTTGCTTCTTGCTGTAGACAGCAGCATTAACGTTTCGTCTAGTAAAGTAGTAGAGCCTTCCTCTGTCGGTAGGTGCTCTTTGGCAAACTCATAGCACTGACGAATTAAATTAAACACAAAGGTAGGCGGCAAAGTGCGGGTACGTCCTACTCTTTTTAAGCTAACTAACTGGCTAATGTGGCCTGAACTGACACGCTCGGACAAGATTGAAGGGCTTGCCGCATCTTCACGCTTAAGGTTGGTATGAATCAATCGAATCGCTTCAATGTAGGTCGAGATAGTTGGTTGACTCGTACCTGTTGAGGCGTCTCTATTCTCAACTGCACGATACTCTGAGTTTCGTTTTGGCGCTTTGAGGTGAAGTTCTGCGTAATCGGGAATATTGATGTCGTGATAAAGCATCTTACCTTTAAACAACAACTCACCCAGCACAGTACCGCTGCCAGTGTATTTTATGGCGTTTCTAGCGTGATAATAACCTTGCTCAAAAAGCCAAGCACATGCCTTCTCTCTCTCTGCTAGCAATAAGAAATTTTCATCTTGCGCAATGTCTTGTGTAACGTAGGGAAACGTCTCTTTAAACGTTTGTGCGTCTGCATCAGAAATACTCTTGGAAGCGTTATCAAGCAATACCTGAGTCCGCTTATCAATCTCATACACACCTTGAAAATTTCCATGCTCAGCGAATTTGGTCAAGATGTTCAGCCAAAAGTCATCATTCACATTCAGAAGGTGATATTTTGCTAGTTTCAACTCTTTCGAGTGCAGCAAGATAGCATTGATAAGAGCGATAACTTTGATCACTTTTTGATAAGCGGTTGTTGGACTAATAATCTTCCCACCGTTTTCAAGTGGATTATCTGCCGCTGTGATCCAGTATTTAAAGCTGTTTAACAACTTTTGGTGTTTTTTATCCGTGAGTTTCTTTCCGTCATCCAAATACACACTATCCCAATGGATTGTTTTTGGCTTTTTACAGAATGTTATTGTCCATTTAGGTGCAGTAAATTTGGACTCCAACCACTCAGGCTGTCTGTCATCGTAGCTGTAGATGCCTGTATGGAAATTCGTAATGATATCTAATGCTCGATAGTCATCATTTGCTACTGAGAAATTGATAATATCTTCAAGAGACTCGGCACTTAGACCATTCAAAAGCGAATGGTCTAGCACGATGCTTTCAATGAGGTTAGCAATAGAGGAATTGTCGATAGCAACACTTAACATAGCAGCGCTCCCTTAATCGAGTCAGTATCTAGTTTGTTATTGGTTGCAATATCAAGCATTCCCATCAAATCATCATCAGCACTATGCTTGCCTGAACTCAGGGTATCTAAAACAAACACTGCTGATTGATACCAGTGAGCCACAATATCTAAAAAAGAGTCCCCCTCATCACTACTCTCAACAACAAGGCGTATCGCCATTAAAAGTTGCAAAAGAGATGTCGAGATAGTGTATGTCAACTGGTCAAATGCTAATGATTCAGAAACTTCCTTATCAGTAGTCTGCTGCTGAGTAAAACCATGATCGAAATGCTCTGGAATATTGCTTATTCCGTGATTATTTAAGAACTCTTCGATGTCCTCTGCACTCATGTTCACAGCATCAAGTCGATGCACTGAATCTTTCATGGCTTCAAGTAAAATGGCGTTCTGAAACTGACGAACCCAACGTGCATTAAAGAAGTCCATGAGTGGTTTAGGAAGGTAAGAGGTCAGTAGGTTTGCATCCTTCTTTTCATGACCCAGCGCCTCGGCAACGGCATCCATTGAACGTGTTTCCAAGTAAATTTGAAAGCCTCTGTGTCGTCTGATTGAGCGTAATGAATGGATGCCAGAAATGGTTTTGGAATCTTTCAAGGTGATATCACTGCTCTTATCAAAGAGCGATTTGTCTTGAAGCCAATCATAAAAATCATTTGCCGAGAAAAGAGTTACAATGATATTGCTTGGGCGTATAGCATTGGTAGTGGTTGCAGTTAAAATCATCTTTCGCCAATTTACATTCCCTTTCTGCTTCAGGTGTTCACGCGCCATGCGTGTATGCTGTATCAAGAACTCTACTATAGATTTAGAAAACTGATTAAGCACTACTTCTTGCTGCGCATTGGTCGCTCCTTTGCGTGATTTGTAACTGACAGCAATATGCTGATTACCAACCTGCTTGTAGCCCACCATATTGCCATTTACATCAAATAAGTCCCACTTTGCTAACCAAGAAGGTGTTATCAGAGGATGCTCCATCACAAGAAGCGTCAAAAGAACATTCAGTGTTGATTTGGTTGGTAAATTTAACTCTGTATTGAGTTGGCTAGCATTACCTAGGAACCCCAAAAATAATAAATATTGTTCTTTCGCACCGAGGCCGTGTGCATAAAACGTTGCTACCGTATTGTCTAACTTATCTGCACCGACAAGGTTGTAATATTGATGATTATGGCTATTACTACTCAGTGGCTTGACAGAACCTTTGCTCTGAAAAGCTTTATTTCTCTCCTCTCGCTCTAAAAGCTCCTCAAATTTCAAGAGACACACATGCCTAATATGCGCCATGTCTCTATCTACACGATGCTTAATAATTGAAACAGCTTCTTCATCTTTAATTTTAAGTGGGATGTTAGCAAACCATCTAAGGTTTTCTGATGGCGTTGCATTACCACCAATCGAAAAGGTGGGCGCTGCCTCTTTTGGGTCTTTCCAGTCTGGAACGATGAATGGTTTATGAGGCTCAGCAAAAACACCCGTGTTGATGAAGCACTCGGTATAATAGTAAATGGTACTTCGCCACATAGTATGAAAACGCTTTGGGCAGTGCTGAGCAGCTTGGGAACGCACAAATAGCACCTTAAACACCTTGTGGAAAAAGAGTTGCACATGGTTGCGGCTCAGGAGGGCTTCTATTGTTAGTCCGTCTCGGTCGTTATAAACCGTGGAGAAACCCACAAAAAGTTTTCGAAGGTCTTTTAATGCCTGAGCAAGAGATGATGATTTTTGTGTAAAAGCATAGCTTTTTAGAGCAAGATGAACCTTGTTTGTAAACGCTTCGCCAAAATTCACATAAAGCGTATCAAGATAAGCCTCATGTTCTTTGCCTTCTTTTGATACCACCTGCCAACCATTAAGGTAGTCAATTTTTGTTTGATCTAACTTAAGCTGTCGGAATTGAGCTAGGCAGCTCGAAACATCCTCTGAAATTTTAGTGTACGACAGCTTTACGTCATTGAGGTCAAGTTGCTTATCCTGTGCAATGTAACGGAAAAGGTTTTTGAGTTGATTGCCTAAGCTATATCTGCGTATGATAGTGATATCATCATTGCTATAAACAAATCCAATGAGCCGCTGGAAGTGCGTATTGAGTTGGTTTGAGTCATTGAGTATTTCCAATGCACTGTAGTTGCCTTGTTCAACCAAGTAGCAGTAGGTCGCATAAAAATTCAATAACCCCTGTATATATTTTGGGGAGACTGAGTATTCAGCAGCAAGTGTTAGGTAGTTAGAGTATTCTACTGACAGTGCAGTTTTTAATAAAGAAAGCTCATTTAATGCTTTTAGATTCACAATCAGACCCCATAATTGACAACTCATAATAACATTAGTTATCAGAGTGATTGTTATCAATGTAAAAAAAAGGTATGCATTAGCATTTCAAGCATTACTATGCTGCAACTTATCTTGTTTTTGACAATTTTTAATTATTGGGATTATTAAAGTTTCATCAAGGAACAATAACCCATTGTGAGCCAAAGAAATCTCACCTGGTCTTGGCACCGAGCCACCACCAACTAATGCCGCCATCGAACTGGAATGGTGCGGCGCACGAAACGGACGCGACTTCCAGTTGTGCTCATTAATCTCACTTTGCGTCAGTGATGCGACTGAAGCCGTTTCCATCGCTTCTTCATCGCTCATCTCCGGCAGTAAGTCGCATAAACGCGACGCCAGCATGGTTTTTCCTGTACCAGGAGGACCAAGGAAAAGTAGGTTGTGGTTTCCAGCCGCCGCAATTTCTAGAGCACGCTTGCCTTGTTGCTGACCAATGATGTCTTGTAGATCTCGACCATGTTTTTCAACCGTTTTTCGCTTCGGAGTTTGATAAAGATTGAGACGATGCTGACCACATAACTCCGCACACACCTCAAGTAAGGATTGCGCTGACTTATGTTGCTCTTTGCCCACCAGCGCCGCTTGATCGCCATTGACATGAGGCACCACCAAATGACGTCCTACTTTGCTTGCAGCCAACGCGGCAGGAAGCACACCTTTGACAGGTCTTAATCCTCCAGACAGGGCTAATTCGCCAACAAATTCATAGTTTTTGAGCCTATCTGTCGCGATTTGCTCTGAAGCCGCCAAAATACCCAATGCAATAGGCAAATCAAAACGTCCGCCTTCTTTAGGTAAATCCGCTGGGGCCAAATTGACCGTAATGCGCTTGGCTGGAAACTGGAAATTTGAATTGATGATCGCACTGCGTACACGATCTTTGGATTCCTTTACCGTAGTCTCCGGCAACCCAACGAGAGTAAGTGTTGGCATTATTCCCCTTAAAACGTAATATCAATCAAATTAAGAGATATAGAAAGGTAAGTATTTATGAGCATTGCATATTCTTACATCCGCTTTTCATCAGCACAGCAAGCGCAAGGGGATAGCTTGCGTAGGCAAACACAACTAGCCCAACGATACTGTGAAGAGAATAACCTGACGCTATCAGATACCAACTTTCAAGACTTAGGAGTGTCTGCTTTTCACTCGGATAATGTGAAGGAAGATAGCGGTCTAGGACAGTTCTTAGAAGCCTTAGAGCAAGGAGCAATACCAGAAGGCTCTTATCTGTTAGTGGAAAGTCTAGACCGCTTGAGTAGAGCTAAAGTTCAAACGGCACTAATACAGATGCTTAGGATTACTCAGTTAGGGGTAAAAATTGTTACATTGATGGACAATCGACTCTATGACAAAGACTTAGATACCACCGACTTGATTATCTCTTTGACGATCATGGAGCGAGCACATAATGAGAGCAAGACAAAATCAGAACGTATCAAAGCAGCATGGACGAACAAAAGACAGAACCCCAACACAACGAATCGTCATAGTAGTGCACCATTTTGGTTAACTTTGAACTCAGATAAACGCACATACACAGTAAAAGAAGAGTATGCAGAGCTTGTACGTAAGATCTATCAGTTATCAATTGATGGATGGGGCGTTATAAAAATAGTCCGATACCTAAATGAAAATGGCATTACTGCACCTAAGGGAGCAAGTTGGGCAACAACAACGGTCAACAGAATCTTAAATTCAAAAGCGGCTTTAGGTCACTATGAACCGACTCAAAACAGAAAATCACTGAATACACTGATTGAGGACTACTACCCTCCGATCATTGATGAAACAACTTATTACCTCTCTCAACAACGTAAATTTGAACGCTCAAAACCAGAAGCAGCAGGGAGAAAAACAGAGTACCCAAACCCTCTAAATCAAATCGCTAAGTGCAAAAAATGCGGTTCATCAATGTACTACGAAAACAAAAGCCAGAGCTTAAAGTATCTGACTTGCAGAGAATTTAAGAAGAAAAATTGTACTAACAAACCGATAAGAATGGAGTTGATTTACCGATTCATTTATGAGGTATTCAACAGCCCTATGTATCATCAACAACATGCTAAGTTAGTGGACAAGTCGAAGCAGAAAGATGTTAATCACCATGCAGAGTTAAAAGGAAGATATGAAGCAGAACGTAAAGCTTACGAGGAGCTTCTAGAGGCATTTTCTTCCCGTAGTGACCCCATTGTATTAAAGGATTTACAAAGGCGCTCTGCGTTGATTCTAGAGCTTTCTAAGCAGATGGAAGAAGAAAAAGCTAAGGAAGCTGTTGAGAATGCTAGAACAGTACACATAAACTTCACTGAAGCGTTACAACTGACAGTCAATGCCTTTCATTTGCCCTTAGAGGAGGTTAAGGTAGAAGAGCTAAGCACTGATGAACTATTCAACACTAGGGTTAGACTCAATAGAATCTTAAAGCAAGCCTTCAATCATCTATCCATCTTCCATTGTAATGAAAGTAAAAGAATAACAATAGAAACAGAAGTGACAGAGGACTATCCAATAGATTTGAGATATGAGACAAACCAGAAAGCTATCAAAGAACCAATGAAGAATAGGATCTGGTCAGTGTATTAATTCTTTTATTGCCCCTTATAGGAAGGACAGGGATAAGGAATATCCCTCACGAAGTGAGATAAGATCATTGGTATAAAAGATAGACACTGAGAGAAGGAAGACATAGAAGATAACTTCACCTCACGAAGTGAGAATTATTCTCTAGAGAATGTCCGTCTCTCAGTGAACTTAAACACTAGTTGGTTAGTTCCACAACCACCACACAAGAAGAGCATCAATTGTTTAGACACTGAGGTAGTACAACTAGCTGTAACCTTAAGAGGCAAAGAAGCCTATTGTTTCCCAACCGTGACTAATCAGATAGGTCTAACTTCTATTACTAACAAATCAGAAAAGCCTTTCCCCCTTTATGGGAAGGTGTCCACTCACGGTAGGTACGTGTAGAAAATGGTTAATTTATTCAGGCGTATATGTATGAGTAATGAGATTCAATCCTGATTATTTCACACTTGTTAATTGCTAGTTTGCCATATCCTAAGAGTCTGCTTATTATACGACCGATATTTTCATGTGAGGTGGTTTAGAATGAATAAGTTTTTATCTCTTGTAGTGTCTTTTTTTATCCTGTCACTTGTAGGGTGTCAAAGCACTAAAAGTGATAGCGCCGTAAACCCAACACTTAGTAACTATCATGTTAGTAAGTTGGCGGTATTAGCAGTAGATAGCCCAGAGATTGAAGATATAGTTACAACTACATTACAAGATAATGGAGTAAATGCTACGGCAGTAAGAAGCTTACTTACTTTCGCCAAAGACGAAAAAGATTTTTTTGATCAAATAGTTAAGAACGGTTACTCTGATATTTTAGTCATAAAATCTTCTGTAGGAACGAGACAAGTTTCAGTTAGTGGCTATAACACGAATATAAACACTTATAATACCTATAATGGCACTGATTCTTATGCAACCACTACCCCAATTACTTCCTCTACAAACAATGCCTTAGCTATTGCGACAATACTAAACGTAGAGGGCATCAAGGTGTGGCAATCAAAGATAGATTTATCTGCTGGTGGACACCTTTACACTGATACGGACTCTATGACCGAAGGGTTAAGTGATGCACTGATAGAAGAGTTACAGAATAGCTCTCTATTGTAATCTTCGAAGGGTATTACAGCCTTGTTTTCCAATGCCTTTTTATAGTACTCAACCCTATCCCTAAGGCTCTAGCGGCTTCACTTTGTCCTAAGCCTTGGGATTTAGCATTTTGAACCTTTCTGTTTGTCTCTATAGCTGGTGGGCGTCCTAACGTCTTTCCTTCTGCTTTTGCTCTTTCTAAGCCTTGAGCTGTACGCTCTCTTATTCTGTTTCTTTCAAACTCGGCAAAAGCCCCAAACATTTGAAGCATCAAACGCCCTTCTGAGCTACTAAGGTCAGTAACAGGTAAATCAAGACAAACAAGCCTTACACCCATATCAGAGAACATCTGTACAGTTTGCTGTATGTCGATAGCATCACGCCCTAAGCGGTCAAGCTTTAGAACAACAAGAGAATCCCCTTCCTCCAGTCTGTCTACAAGTCTTTTAAACTCTGGTCTATCCATAGCCTTAACACTACCGCTAATCGTTTCTGATACAACTCTATTTGTTTGCACTTCAAAACCTGCATTAGCAATAGCTAAAATTTGGTTCTCTGTTGTTTGTTCAGTGGTACTAACACGACAATAAGCAAAACTTCTCATTCGTTTATCTCTAGCTGGGTCATAAAAGGCTAGTTCACATTTAAGCATAGACCATAAATGAAGTTCAATACTTTATGGGCTAGTTTTTTATAGTTTATTTGCTAGGTCATAAAACGAATGTTTAATGGACTAAGATTAAGCTAACCTCTTTTTTACATTGCATTTATTAAAAAGGTTAATATTGCCATTAATAGTAAAGCCGGGCATGCCATTACTGATATGCACTTCCACACTAACTGACGGCGCTTGCACCCCGACACTTGCCCGACTATGAATGATTGCCAGCCCCATAAACTCCCCAATCTATTGAACACTATATAAACAAATGTTTTATCTATGTGGTTATGTTATATACCGCGTCCAAATTGAGAGTTAATGTGAAAAAAGAATGACTTTTTGCTTGTCATGCAGCGGATTTGTGTGATACCACTAATGACGCAAACATTTTCGTAGAACATTACACAATACTATTTAACGAAAAAAGAACGACAGACAGATGAACCTATTCGCTCACATCAACACACTGCTAGCCCTGATTATCGTGGTCATTATTGGCACCGCGCGGGGGCTTGTGGGCGAAAGGTAACCACAAATTACAAAAAACCCCCGCGCTGAAAAGTCCGGGGGTTTTTTTACAACTACAAGTTGTCATCTGTCTAACCCTCGGACAGTTTAACGGGAAGAATGGGAGCGCACATGAAGTGCAACACACATGGCAATCGCTACGAGCCACAACGTAGCAAAGGAGGTTTACGATGACTGGTGCACAACTTGTCGTAGCCGCTTTAAGACAGCAAGGCATCAAGACGGTGTTTGGTTATCCCGGTGGAGCCATCATGCCAATCTATGATGCCTTGTATGACGGAGGTGTCGAGCACATCTTATGCCGTCATGAACAAGGGGCCGCTATGGCCGCCATCGGTATGGCTCGATCCACTCAAGATGTTGCCGTGTGCATGGCAACTTCCGGCCCTGGGGCCACCAACCTTGTTACCGGCCTAGCCGATGCTTTCCTTGATTCCGTTCCTTTGGTAGCCATCACAGGTCAGGTTGCCAGCTCTCATATCGGTACCGATGCGTTCCAAGAAATGGATGTGATTGGTATGTCTCTCGCCTGTACTAAGCACAGTTATCTCGTTACTGACATTGAAGATCTTGCGCCAACGCTAGCCGAAGCGTTTGAAGTGGCCAAAACGGGTCGTCCGGGCCCGGTCATTGTCGATATTGCGAAAGATGTTCAGCTTGCTCAAGCCCCAACAGAATTACTGCCACCTTACGTTGCACCTGAAATCGAAGACGTCAGCGCTGAAGACATCAAACGCGCGCAAGACGTACTGGCGGCGTCCACTCGCCCGGTATTGTATGTCGGCGGCGGTGTGCAGCTTGCGAAAGCAACAGATGCAGTGAGAGAGTTCTTACGTCTGAACCCGATGCCAGCGGTAAGCACTCTGAAAGGCTTAGGTACGATTGAACGCCATGACCCTCACTACTTAGGCATGTTGGGTATGCACGGCACCAAAGCGGCCAACCTTGTGGTTCAAGAAGCGGATCTGTTGATTGTCGTAGGCGCGCGTTTTGATGACCGTGTGACGGGCAAACTCGATACCTTTGCGCCGCACGCCAAAGTCATTCATATCGACATCGATGCGGCCGAAATCCATAAGCTTCGCCACGCAAACGCACCACTGCGAGGCGACATCAATACCATTCTTCCTCAGTTGGAGCTGACTCAAGATATCTCATCGTGGGTTCACCACAGTGAAAGTCTGCGTAGCGGCTTTAAGTGGCGTTACGACCACCCTGGCGATCTTATCTACGCGCCGCTGCTGCTTAAGCAGTTATCTGACATGATGCCAGACAGCGCAATCGTCTCGACTGACGTAGGCCAGCACCAAATGTGGGCAGCTCAGCACATTCAGCCACGCGATCCGCAAAACTTCATTACTTCCGCAGGCTTAGGCACCATGGGTTTTGGTTTGCCAGCAGCAATGGGCGCATCAGTCGCGCGTCCGGATGATCAGTCTATCCTTATTACAGGTGACGGTTCATTCATGATGAACGTGCAGGAGCTAGGCACGCTAAAACGTCGCCAAATTCCTGTGAAGATTGTTCTCCTAAACAACCAACGTCTTGGCATGGTTCGCCAATGGCAATCACTGTTTTTCGACGGTCGCCACAGTGAAACCATTCTTGATGACAACCCAGATTTCGTGATGTTGGCAAAAGCCTTCGACATTCCGGGCAAAACCATCACCAAGAAAGAAGAAGTCGAACCTGCACTTAAAGAGATGCTAGCGAGCGAAACTTCTTACATGCTTCACGTTTTAATTGATGAAGAAGAAAACGTGTGGCCACTTGTACCACCTGGTGCATCAAACAGTGATATGTTGGAAAACACGTAGGAGACATCACATGGACAGATATTTACTCGACATCAAAGCCGACGACAAACCGGTACTGTTAGAGCGCGTTCTACGTGTGATTCGTCACCGAGGCTTTGTGATCAAACAGGTGGCCGCTACTCAAAACCACGAAAGTAAAGTAGCCAGCGTCGAGATCATCGTCGACAGCGATCGACCAATCTCGTTTTTGATCAATCAAATTGAGAAGTTGTGGGACGTTCGTAAAGTTGAGGTGCTGAAAATCCGCAACGATGAACTGCCAAATCACAACTTACAACAACACGTAAGTGCATAAGGAAGGCAACAAATGGCAACGAAAACTGTAGATTTCATTTGGTTTAATGGTGAGATGGTTCCATGGGCAGAGGCGAACGTGCACGTTCTCACTCACGCCATGCATTACGGCACCTCGGTATTTGAAGGGGTACGCTGCTACAACACACCAAAAGGCCCAATTGTCTTCCGTCACCGTGAGCATGCACAGCGTTTAAAAGATTCCGCCAAAATTTACCGCTTCCCTATTCCATACTCTGTTGAAGAAATCATGGAAGCAACGCGTGAAACTCTGCGTCAAAACAAACTCGACAGCGCTTACATTCGTCCATTGGGATTTGTGGGCAATGTCGGTTTAGGTGTGTGTCCTCCAGTAGGCACCGAAATGGAACTGATCATCGCGGCGTTCCCATGGGGCTCGTACCTTGGTGAAGAAGCACTAGAAAAAGGCGTGGATGCGATGATTTCAAGCTGGAATCGCGCGGCACCTAACACCATCCCTACCGCTGCAAAAGCGGGTGGTAACTACCTTTCTTCACTACTCGTTGGTGGTGAAGCACGTCGTCATGGTTACGACGAAGGTATCGCACTGAGTGTTGACGGTTACTTGTCAGAAGGCGCGGGCGAGAACATCTTTGTCATCAAAGATCGCGTGATCACTACACCACCAGCCACCAGCGCTATCCTACCGGGCATCACTCGTGACTCGATCATGACCATTGCTCGCGATAAAGGTTACGAAGTCCGTGAAGCTAACATTGCCCGCGAAGCGCTATACCTTGCGGATGAAGTATTCATGACCGGTACCGCAGCAGAAGTTGTGCCTGTAGCTACCATCGACAAAATTGAAGTGGGCAGCGGTAAACGCGGTCCGATTACCAAAGAATTGCAAGAAGCCTACTTTGGCCTATTTAACGGCACCACAGAAGATAAGTGGGGCTGGTTAGACTATGTGTACCCAGAGCAGCAGTAAGAAGGATTTAAGAAATGCCAAAATATAGATCAGCAACCACCACACATGGTCGTAACATGGCGGGAGCTCGTGCGCTCTGGCGTGCAACCGGTGTAAAAGACGAAGATTTCGGTAAACCAATCATAGCAGTGGTGAACTCATTCACTCAGTTCGTACCAGGCCACGTACACCTTAAAGATTTGGGCCAACTTGTTGCTCAAGAGATTGAAGCGGCAGGCGGCATCGCAAAAGAATTCAATACCATCGCCGTCGATGATGGCATCGCAATGGGTCACGGCGGCATGCTTTACTCGTTGCCATCACGTGAACTGATTGCCGACTCGGTCGAATACATGGTTAATGCGCACTGTGCAGATGCGATGGTGTGTATCTCTAACTGTGACAAAATCACTCCAGGGATGCTGATGGCGTCAATGCGTCTCAACATTCCAGTTATCTTCGTATCTGGCGGCCCAATGGAAGCGGGCAAAACCAAGCTTTCAGACCAGATCATCAAGCTAGACCTTGTCGATGCCATGATCCAAGGTGCCGATCCAAAAGTGTCTGACGAACAAAGCGAACAGATCGAACGCAGTGCATGCCCAACGTGTGGATCGTGTTCAGGCATGTTCACCGCAAACTCAATGAACTGTCTGACAGAAGCTCTGGGTCTGTCTCAGCCAGGCAACGGCTCGCTGTTGGCAACGCATGCCGATCGTAAAGAGCTGTTTATCAATGCAGGTAAACGCATCGTTGAACTCACCAAACGCTACTACGAGCAAGATGACGAAACGGCTCTACCACGCAATATCGCGACCAAAGCCGCATTTGAAAACGCGATGGCACTCGACATCGCAATGGGCGGTTCGACCAATACGGTGTTACACCTTTTAGCTGCAGCGCAAGAAGGTGAAGTCGATTTTGATATGACGGACATCGACCGCATGTCTCGCCAAGTACCACACCTTTGTAAAGTGGCTCCTTCAACGCAGAAATACCACATGGAAGATGTACACCGTGCGGGTGGCGTTGTCGGTATCCTTAGTGAACTGAACCGTGCAGGTCTGCTGCGCAATCAGTCTAAGACTGTCCTAGGACTGACTTGGGAAGAACAGCTAGCCAAATACGACATCATGCTGACCGATTCAGAAGAAGTGAAATCATTCTACCGTGCTGGCCCTGCGGGTATCCGCACCACACAAGCATTCTCGCAAGATTGTCGCTGGGATACCCTCGATGATGACCGCGCGGAAGGCTGTATCCGCACCAAAGAAAACGCGTTTAGCCAAGATGGCGGCCTTGCCGTTCTGAAAGGCAACATCGCGCTGGATGGCTGTATTGTGAAGACTGCTGGTGTGGACGAAAGCATCCTGAAATTTACTGGCCCTGCGGTAGTGTTTGAAAGCCAGGAAGATGCGGTAGACGGCATCCTTGGCGGCAAAGTGAAAGCGGGCGATGTAGTTGTGATTCGCTACGAAGGTCCAAAAGGTGGCCCGGGCATGCAAGAAATGCTCTACCCAACCACTTATCTAAAATCGATGGGCTTAGGTAAAGAGTGTGCGTTATTAACTGACGGCCGCTTCTCTGGTGGTACATCTGGTCTGTCTATCGGCCATGCTTCTCCAGAAGCGGCCAATGGCGGTGCGATCGGCTTGGTTCAAGACGGCGATTTGATTGCGATTGATATTCCAAATCGCAGCATCTCTCTTGAGATCTCTGAACAGGAACTTGCAGAGCGCCGCGTAAAACAAGACGAACTGGGTTGGAAACCAGCAAATCGTCAACGTGAAGTGTCTTTCGCCCTAAAAGCGTACGCCAGCATGGCAACCAGTGCTGACAAAGGTGCAGTACGAGATAAATCGAAGCTAGAGGGCTAGCCATGATGGAATCTCAACCCGAAAAAAAAGTGAATCAATCTGGCGCAGACTATCTGCGCCAAATCCTTCGCGCACCTGTTTATGAAGTCGCAACAGTAACGCCGCTGCAAGAAATGCCTCGTTTATCTGCACGTATCGGGAATAACGTACAGATCAAGCGTGAAGACCGCCAACCAGTACACTCGTTCAAACTGCGCGGTGCCTACAACATGGTGGCAAGCCTAACTGAAGCACAGAAAGCCGCGGGGGTGATTGCAGCATCGGCAGGCAACCACGCTCAAGGCATGGCACTGTCTGGCACCAAACTCGGAATCAAAACCACGATTGTTATGCCAAAAACCACACCAGACATCAAAGTCGATGCGGTACGCAGTTTCGGTGGCAATGTGGTGTTGCACGGCAACAACTTTGATGAAGCCAAAGCCGAGGCCGAACGCTTGTCAGAACAACATGGCTATACGTTCGTGCCTCCTTTCGACCACCCATTGGTGATCGCAGGCCAAGGCACCATCGGCATGGAAATGCTGCAGCAAAATGGTCATCTCGACTATATCTTCGTGCCAGTTGGAGGCGGTGGCTTGGCGGCTGGTGTAGCGGTTCTGGTCAAGCAACTGATGCCAGAAATCAAAGTCATCGCCGTCGAGCCTGAAGACTCGTCTTGTCTGAAAGCGGCGCTTGATGCTGGTGAGCCAGTGGTACTCGACCAAGTCAGCATGTTTGCTGATGGTGTGGCGGTAAAACGCATCGGTGAAGAAACGTTCCGCTTGTGTCAGAAATACATTGATGGTCATGTGGCGGTTTCAAGCGATGAAATCTGCGCTGCCGTAAAAGACATTTTTGAGGATACTCGCGCGATTGCTGAACCATCCGGGGCGCTTGCGCTTGCTGGCTTGAAAAAGTTTGTTGAGCAAAACCAACTGGAAAACAAAAACCTTGCCACGGTGCTGTCTGGCGCAAATACCAACTTCCATGGTTTACGTTATGTTTCAGAGCGTTGTGAATTAGGTGAGAAGCGTGAAGGTCTATTAGCCGTGACGATTCCAGAACGCCAAGGCGCTTTCTTTGAATTCTGTAATCTGATTGGCGGCCGCGCTGTCACCGAGTTTAACTACCGTTACAACGATGATGAACTGGCGAATATCTTTGTTGGTGTACGCCTGCAAGGCGGTCAGGAAGAGCTGGATAACATCATTCGCGATCTACGCGAAGGTGGCTACCCAGTCGTGGATTTGTCCGACGATGAAATGGCCAAACTGCACATTCGTTACATGATCGGTGGCAAGCCCTCGAAACAGCTGAAAGAACGTCTCTATAGCTTTGAATTTCCTGAGTATCCAGGCGCACTATTGAAATTCTTAAGCACGCTTGGCACCCATTGGAACATCAGCCTATTCAACTACCGTAACCACGGCGCCGACTACGGACGCGTTCTATGTGGTTTCGAGTTAGATGAAAGCGACTTAGCCCAATTTTCAGCGCATTTACGAGAACTTGGCTACCAATGTAAGGATGAAACCGATAATCCATCCTACAAGTTTTTCTTGTCTTAATTCGCCTTATCAACACCTCGCTGCAGCGAGGTGTTTTGTTTCCAATTTACGGTTTCATGGACCAAGTGATGAGCTAATACTGAGATCGGACGTTTCTTTTGACTAACACTGCAACCAATCTTGATGCAACTGATTCGGTGATCCCAAATAATCCACCATCCATTGGATCAACTTATGATCGTCATCTTTACGCCATACCAAACAGCATCGGCTCAATGGCTTGTCATCTTGCAGCAGTTTCTCCACCAGCACACCTTCATGAATAAGTGGCATCGCAATATGACGCGGCATATACCCGACTCCAACGCCATTTTTTAAACATTCAATCGCACTGTACCAATTGGGCAATAATAAACGACGCTGCTTGGCATAGTGACCTGTGTGTCGTTTTGGCAGTACGTTCGATGTGTCATCCAGACAAATCGCGGGGAACTGGCTAACAAACTCTTCGGTGAGAACCTGCTGACGTACACAAGGATGAGCAGGCGACATGACAAACGCCCAATCCAACACCCCCATATCTTTCACTTCGAAATCCCCGCCGACCGGAACCGCTGAAGTGGCTCCGACTACGATGTCGGCACGACCTTGAGCGATCGCCTCCCAAGAGCCGTTAAAGACTTCCATGTTGATTTGCAGTTCCGCAAATTCAAACTCTCGATAAAAATCTTCCACTAGCGGCTTGAGCTTTTCGAGCTTCACTACGTTATCCAACGTCAGTTTCAACGTTGTTTTCCAGCCGTGCGCAGCGCGACGAGTTTGTGCTTTCACCTCTTCCATCTGACGCAGTAACGAGCGAGCTTCAGCCATGAATAGCTCACCCGCTGGTGTTAATTCAACTTTCCTTGGTAAGCGGCGAAATAGCACGACGTCCAAATCCTGCTCTACCTGTCGCACGCCATAGCTGATCGCCGAAGGAACTTTGTGAAGCACTTCAGCAGCGGCCGTAAAACTGCCTAACCGAGCAACCGTATCGAGCATTTCCAGTGATGCTTTAGAGAACATGATTTCTGACCATTCAAAAAATTTGATTGATAACCAACAATTTTAGCGTTTTATTTTCTCAAAATCGAAAAATAGAATAATAAGGTAAATAAATCAGGGTTGGCGCCAACTGATATTGATTAAAAAATGATTAAATAATTTGATTGGTTGAATCATGAAAATATCAAAACTACAGCTCGTTTATCTTGCAGCTTTATCTATGCTTGGCTTTGTTGCCACTGACATGTACTTACCTGCGTTCAAAGCGATGGAAATCGACTTTGCTACAGGTCCCGAACAAATCGCACTTTCTCTGACCGTATTTCTTGTAGGTATGGCTTTTGGTCAGTTGATGTGGGGATTGGCATCGGATAAATTTGGTCACCGCAATACGCTGGCCGCAGGTCTGGTACTCTTTACCATTGCCTCATTCGGCTTAGCATTCTGCGATGAAGTTTGGCAGCTACTGACACTGCGCTTTGTGCAAGCAATCGGCGTGTGTGCTCCTGCGGTTATCTGGCAAGCGATGGTGATCAAGCGTTACTCCAGCAGTAGCCAGCAAATTTTTGCAACCATCATGCCGTTGGTGGCACTATCACCAGCACTTGCACCTCAACTGGGTGTGGTTTTAGCGGATAGCTTTGGTTGGCATAGTATTTTTATCGCATTAACGCTTGTTGGTGTGGTGCTCGTTGCTGCAACCATGGCACAAAAGAACGAACAAGCCGAAATCAAACAAACCAGCATGTCTGCGGATATTAAAGCGTTACTAGGTTCAAAAACTTACCTAGGTAACGTGTTTATGTTTGCAACCGCTTCGGCAGCGTTCTTTGCTTACCTTACTGGTATGCCAGAAATCATGGCGCAGCTAGGATACGAAGCCAAAGACATTGGTCTGAGCTTCATCCCTCAAACCATTGCGTTTATGGCTGGTGGCTATTTAGGTAAAGTCGGCGTACGTAAGTTTGGGGATGAGAAAGTATTACGCCAGTTAATCGGCCTGTTCAGCGTTGCTGCACTACTGATTTTCGTCGCTTCACAGTGGGAGCTTACGTCAATCTGGCCAATTCTTGCGCCATTCTGTTTGATTGCCGTTGCAAATGGTGCGCTTTACCCAATCGTCGTAAACCGTGCCCTAGCTAGTGCACACCAAAGCCCAGCGACAGCAGCAGGTCTACAGAACAGTCTGCAAATCTGTGTGAGCAGCTTATCGAGCGCATTAGTTGCCGCGATGGCAAGCCAAGCTCAAATGGTTACGGGCGTGGCAATCGTCATTTGTATGGGTGGTTTGTGGATGGGTTACATTTTGTCGAATCGTGAACTATCTAAGCATTTCACTACACCTGACAACGCTCGCGTCGTCAGCGAAGATGAACTTTAAGTCTGTACTTCAGTCCATCCGATCATAATAAGAGCCGCGTAATGCGGCTCTTTTCATTTATAAACTTTTCAGTCCCCACTTTTGAGCAGTCTGCTTAAAGAAGCCTTGTGTTTTTTTTAACTCCACCCAGTGATTGATGTAGTTAATCCAGACTTGGTCGTCTTGTGGTAACAACATGGCTATTGGAGTCGGTCTGCGAGGTGCTTTCACAGGCACAATCGCCAACTGTTTGAACTTGTCCACCAGCGTCGCCGCTTCCACATTGGAAGTCACAGACACGTCCGCTCTGCGAGCCAACAGCTCTTGGAAATCTCGCGCGGGAACTTCAATCACAATATGCTGCGCCGATGGGAAGAACTCTTTCACCATTTTTTCTTGTACCGTACCTAACGTCGCAGCCACTTTCACATCGGGTTTATTAAAATCCGCCCAATCAGAGAATTTGGCGAGATCTTTTTTCTGCACCACTGGCACAAACGCCAAGTAGAAATAGGGTTGGCTATAACCAGCCACCTTCGCACGCGACATGTTTAAAGACGCACTGCCAGTGATGTCGTACTTGTTGGCCGTAATGCCATTAACCAGCGTTTTCCAATCGGTGGCAACGTACTCCACTTTGACACCCAGATCTTTAGCAAGCTCGGTTGTGACATCAATATCAAAACCACGATAACTGTTCGTGGCTGGATCTTTCATTGTCATCGGATTCCAGTCCCCAGTCGTCCCTACTCTCAACACGCCTTTATCCAGAATCTCTTGAAGACGGCTCTGAGCATGAACAACTTGAGTGACCATAAGCAGACATATTCCTAGCGCAAACAAAATCTTTTTCATTTTTATTCCCTTAAAAATAATGACCTTATACGGTTTAATTATTAACCTTTATTACAACCCCATTGATAACATAGCAGTAACAATGGAAGTTTTTTAGTTAATTCAGGGAGTAAATGTGACCTTTCGAACTCTATGGCTGATTTCGCTGCTGTTGTTAACGGGTTGCTCAGATCACCAATGGGGCTGGTATGTACTCGACCCGTCAACGGAACAAGGGATAACCAACCTAAAGTTTTTAGTCGCGGGGTTTAATGACACCATTCAAGTGTCACTCTTGAGTATGTGTTTTGCCATGACACTTGGGCTGCTGATTGCGTTGCCTGCACTTTCTCGCTCACCAACGCTCAAATGGATGAATCGCATCTACGTTGAGGTGATCCGCTCAATCCCAGTATTGGTGTTGCTCTTATGGGTTTACTACGGCATGCCAACGCTGCTCGATGTCTCTCTCAATCATTTTTGGGCGGGGGTAATTGCACTGACTATCGCTGAAAGTGCGTTTATGGCAGAAGTATTTCGCGGTGGGATTCAAGCGATCAACCGAGGTCAGCATGAAGCGGCAGAATCACTTGGTTTGAATTATTGGCAGAAGATGCGCTTGGTGATTCTTCCGCAAGCATTTCGACAAATTTTACCGCCGTTAGGGAATCAGTTTGTCTATATCCTCAAAATGAGCTCTCTGGTGAGCGTAATCGGTTTAAGTGACTTAACTAGACGTGCCAACGAGTTAGTGGTTAATGAGTACTTACCGTTAGAAATTTATACCTTCTTGGTTCTGGAGTACTTGTTACTCATTCTATTCGTTTCTCAAACAGTACGTTGGTTAGAAAAGCGTATCGCGATTCCCAGTTACTGATACTTGCACTCAAAACGACAAAGCCGCTCTCACTGGAGCGGCTTTGAGAATTTAGCTTTTAAGCTCAGGTAACGCTTACTTTTGCTTAACTGGACGTTGCTTTGAGAATTTAGCTTTTAAGCTCAGGTAACGCTTACTTTTGCTTAACTGGACGTTGCCAACCAGTAATCTTACGCTCTTTAACGCGAGTGATCACTAACTCACCCTCTTCCACGTCTTTAGTCAGTGTGGTACCAGCGCCGATAGTGGCACCATCAGCAATAGTGACAGGTGCCACCAGCTGGCTATCAGAGCCAACAAACACATCGTTACCAATGATGGTCTTGAACTTATTTGCGCCATCGTAGTTACACGTAATCGTGCCCGCACCGATATTAGTGCGTTGACCGATTTCCGCATCACCAAGGTAAGTCAGGTGGTTTGCTTTAGAGCCTTCACCAATGCGCGCATTTTTCACTTCCACGAAGTTACCGACGTGCGCGTCGTTACGTAGCTCGGCACCAGGACGCAGACGAGTGAATGGACCTACGGTACACTCTTCACCAACGGTTGCGCCTTCAATCACACTGTAAGGACGAACGATAGTGTTATCGTCGATTTCACAGTCTTTCAGCACACAACCAGTGCCGATAATGACGTTATCACCCAGCGATACGTTACCTTCGATGATGACATTTGCATCGATTTCACAATCCATACCGCACTGAAGCTCACCGCGTAAGTCAAAACGCGCTGGGTCACGTAGCATCACACCTTGTTCAAGTAGTTTTTGTGCTTGCATAGATTGGAACGCGCGCTCTAGACGAGCAAGTTGAGCGCGATCATTAACACCTTCTACTTCAATGGCATTCACTGGGTGAACCGCTTCAACGGCACGCCCTTCGTCGTGCGCAGCAGCAATAACGTCTGTTAGGTAGTACTCACCTTGAGCATTGTTGTTGTTTAAGCCTGACAACCAACGCTTCAGATCACCACCAGTCGCAACCATTACGCCAGTGTTGATCTCTTTAATTTGCTTTTGTTCTTCGCTTGCGTCTTTTTGCTCAACGATAGCAACCACTGGACCATTTTTACGAATGATACGGCCGTAACCAGTCGGGTTATCGAGCATTACAGTAAGTAACGCGATGCCACCTGTTGGTTGTGCATCAAGTAGGTTTTCAATGGTTTCAGGAGAAATCAGTGGAACATCACCATAAAGAACTAGGATCTTTTCATCGTCTTCGAAACGTGGAGAAGCCTGATCCACCGCGTGGCCAGTACCAAGCTGATCTGCTTGAAGTATCCAGTTAACAGTCTCATCGGCAAGTGTGGTTTGCATTTGATCACCACCGTGACCAAAGACTAGGTGAATGCTTTGTGCGCCAAGGCCAGTACAAGTATCGATAACATGTTTAACCATTGGCTTCCCTGCCAAAGTGTGTAGCACTTTAGGCATATTTGAGTGCATACGGGTACCTTTACCCGCTGCAAGAATCACAGCACTGAACTTCATTGAGAACCTATAGACGTTTTCTGTTAATTGGCCGTTATTTTAAACAGCTCTTTTTGAATAGTTAATGGAATTAAGTAAATTTCCAACTAAAAATAATCAAAAAGGCGACCTTAAAGGTCGCCTTTTGTCATGCAACGTTGCTAATTGAGCTTAGCGACGCTTTTTGGTCAGCTCGATAACTCGAAGCTGAGCAATGGCTTTAGCCAGTTCGCTGGCCGCTTGTGCGAAGTCCATGTCACCATGCTGATTCTGGATTTTCTCCTCAGCGCGGCGCTTGGCTTCTTCTGCCTTCGCTGCGTCTAGATCTTCACCACGAATCGCTGTATCAGCCAGTACTGTAGCAGTACCAGGCTGAACTTCGACCATACCACCAGAGACATAAATGAACTCTTCGTGGCCGTGCTGTTTCACAATACGCACCATACCAGGCTTAATAGCGGACAGCAGCGGAGTGTGGCCGTGGAAAATACCCAGCTCACCTTCGCTACCGGTCACCTGAAACGTTTCTACGCGACCAGAGAAAATACGTTTCTCAGCGCTCACTACGTCTAGGTGAAAGGTTATTGGTGCCATATCGCCTCCTAGTTAGCCTTATAGCTTCTTCGCATTCTCGATAGCATCGTCAATCGTACCGCAGTACATGAACGCTTGCTCTGGAATGTCATCGTACTCACCAGCTAGTAGACCTTTGAAGCCACGTAGAGTCTCTTTAAGAGGTACGTAAACACCAGGGTCGCCTGTAAATACTTCTGCTACGTGGTAAGGCTGAGTTAGGAAACGCTCAATCTTACGTGCACGAGATACAACTTGCTTATCTGATTCAGATAGCTCGTCCATACCTAGAATCGCAATGATGTCTTTCAGCTCTTTGTAGCGCTGAAGTGTCTGCTGAACGCCACGAGCGATGTCGTAGTGATCTTGACCAACAACTAGTGGGTCTAGCTGACGAGACGTAGAATCTAGTGGGTCGATCGCTGGGTATAGACCCATTGCTGCGATGTTACGGTTAAGTACAACCGTTGCATCCAAGTGCGCGAACGTTGTTGCTGGAGACGGGTCAGTCAAGTCATCCGCAGGTACGTATACCGCCTGTACAGACGTGATAGAACCTTGCTTAGTTGACGTGATACGCTCCTGTAGTACACCCATCTCTTCTGCAAGAGTTGGCTGGTAACCTACCGCTGAAGGCATACGACCTAGAAGTGCTGATACCTCAGTACCTGCAAGCGTGTAACGGTAGATGTTATCAACGAACAGTAGTACGTCACGACCTTCGTCACGGAAACGCTCTGCCATTGTTAGACCAGTCAGAGCAACACGTAGACGGTTGCCCGGTGGCTCGTTCATCTGACCGTAAACCATCGCTACTTTAGATTCTTCAGGATTCTCAACGTTTACAACGCCCGCTTCCTGCATCTCGAAGTAGAAATCGTTACCTTCACGAGTACGTTCACCAACACCAGCAAATACTGATAGACCTGAGTGTTGAAGTGCGATGTTGTTGATAAGTTCCATCATGTTAACGGTCTTACCTACACCTGCACCACCGAATAGACCGATTTTACCACCCTTAGCGAATGGACAAACCAAGTCGATTACTTTAACACCAGTTTCTAGAAGTGCTGTTTCGTTTGATTGCTCTTCGTAGCTTGGTGCTTCACGGTGGATAGAGTAAACCTCTTCTGCACCGATCTCACCACGCTCATCAATCGCGTCACCTAGGACGTTCATGATACGACCTAGAGTTTTAGTACCTACTGGTACTGAAATTGGAGCGCCAGTGTTAACTACTTCAACTCCACGACGTAAACCATCAGAGCTACCCATTACGATACAACGAACTACGCCACCGCCTAGCTGTTGTTGAACTTCAAGAACTAGACGCTCTTTTGAGTCCGTTACGTTTAGAGCGTCATATACACTAGGTACTTCGCTCTGTGGGAACTCTACGTCGACTACCGCACCGATGATCTGTACGATCTTACCTGTAGCCATCGTTAATCCTCTAAACTATTTCGTTTTACCTAAGCTTAAACCGCAGATGCACCACCAACGATTTCCGACAGTTCTTGTGTGATCGCAGCCTGACGGGCTTTGTTGTACACAAGTTCCAGATCTTCAATCAAGTTGGTTGCGTTATCCGTTGCAGCCTTCATCGCAATCATTCGAGCCGCTTGCTCACAAGCAAGGTTCTCAACCACACCTTGGTATACCTGAGACTCTACGTAACGCACTAATAGCGTATCCAGTAGAGGCTTTGGCTCAGGCTCATAGATGTAGTCCCATGAGTGCTCACGCTGCATCTCTTTGCTGTCCGATTTAGGCAAAGGTAGCAATTGATCGATCGTTGGTTGCTGAACCATAGTGTTCACAAACTTGTTGAACACTACGTATAGACGGTCCAGTTCACCTTCATCGTATTTCTTAAGCATTACGCCAACAGAACCGATTAGGTCTTCTAGGCTAGGGCTGTCGCCAAGGCCAGAAACCTGTGCCGCAACTTTTGCGCCACCATGTTTAAAGAAAGCTGTTGCTTTCGAGCCAATCACTGCCAGCTCAATTTCAGCGCCTTTCTCTTTCCATGTTTGGATGTCTGTAACGGCTTTTTTGAACACGTTGATGTTCAAACCACCACACAGACCACGGTCTGTCGAAACGATGATGTAACCAACACGTTTCGCTTCACGCTCTTCTAGGTACGGATGACGGTACTCTAAATTTGCGTTTGCCACGTGACCGATCACTTTACGCATTGTTTCAGCGTATGGACGAGAAGCTTCCATTGCATCTTGAGAGCGACGCATTTTTGAAGCTGCTACCATTTCCATCGCTTTCGTAATTTTCTGCGTGCTTTTAACACTACCGATTTTATTACGTATCTCTTTTGCGCCGGCCATCGTTACTCTCCGTTAGTTGGTGGCAGAAACTGCCACCGACCTAATTACCAAGTTTGGGTTGCTTTGAAGTCGTCAGTCAGTTTCTTCAACTGAGCTTCGATTTCATCGTTGTAAGCACCAGACTTGTCGATCTCAGCTGCTAATTCAGCGTATTGACCGCGAGCGTACGATAGTAGAGCCGCCTCGAAATCTAGAACTTTGTTCAGTTCTACATCATCAAGGTAACCGCGCTCTGCCGCGAAGATAACTAGTGCTTGGTCAAATACAGACATTGGAGCGTACTGCTTCTGCTTCATTAGTTCTGTAACTTTTTGACCATGGTCTAGCTGTTTCTTCGTTGCTTCATCAAGATCAGAAGAGAACTGAGCAAATGCTGCTAGTTCGCGGTATGCAGCTAGTGCTGTACGAATACCACCTGATAGTTTCTTGATGATTTTTGTCTGAGCTGAACCACCTACACGAGATACTGAGATACCTGGGTCAACCGCTGGACGTACACCTGCGTTGAATAGCTCAGTTTGTAGGAAGATCTGACCATCGGTAATCGAGATTACGTTAGTCGGTACGAATGCTGAAACGTCACCTGCTTGAGTTTCGATGATAGGAAGAGCAGTCAAAGAACCAGTCTTACCTTTCACTTCACCGTTAGTGAAACGCTCTACGTACTCTTCATTTACACGAGCTGCACGCTCTAGTAGACGTGAGTGTAAGTAGAATACGTCACCTGGGAATGCCTCACGGCCTGGTGGACGTTTTAGTAGTAGAGAGATCTGACGGTAAGCTACCGCTTGTTTAGATAGATCATCGTAAACAATCAGTGCGTCTTCGCCGCGATCGCGGAAGTATTCGCCCATCGCACAACCTGCATATGGCGCTAGGTATTGTAGCGCTGCAGATTCAGAAGCAGATGCAACAACAACGATAGTGTTTGCTAGCGCGCCGTGCTCTTCTAGTTTGCGAACTACGTTAGCGATAGTCGATGCTTTCTGACCGATTGCTACGTAGATTGAGAAAATACCAGAGTTTTTCTGGTTGATGATCGCATCGATCGCCATCGCTGTTTTACCAGTCTGACGGTCACCGATTACAAGCTCACGCTGACCACGACCGATAGGGATCATTGAGTCAACTGATTTGTAGCCAGTTTGTACAGGTTGGTCTACCGATTTACGGTCGATTACACCTGGTGCGATCACTTCTACAGGTGAAGTCAATTTCGCTTCGATTGGACCTTTACCATCGATAGGCTCACCCAGCGTGTTTACTACGCGGCCTAGTAGTTCTGGACCAACTGGCACTTCAAGAATGCGGCCAGTACCTGTAACTTTCATGCCTTCCTTAAGGTCAGCATATGGGCCCATTACTACCGCACCAACCGAGTCACGCTCAAGGTTAAGTGCCAGTGCATAACGGCCACCCGGTAATTCAATCATTTCACCTTGCATCACGTCCGCTAGGCCGTGGATGCGGATGATACCATCGCTTACCGATACGATAGTACCCTCGTTGCGAGCTTCACTAACAACTTCGAAAGATTCGATACGCTGTTTGATCAGATCGCTAATTTCCGTGGAATTAAGTTGCATGCTCCAATCCCCATTAAGACTGCAATGCATCGCTCAGGCGGTTCAAACGACCACGCGCTGAGTCATCGATGACTAGGTCTCCGGCTCGAATAATAACCCCACCAAGTAGGGTCTCATCTACACTGCAATTCAGCTTCACTTTGCGTTCAAGACGCGCTTCAAGTTTGCTGCCAATATTTGCAAGTTGTTCATCAGAAAGTTCTGATGCTGAAATGACTTCAACATCAATTTCTTTCTCATGCTCTTTCTTCAGAATGAAGAATTGCTCACAAACATCAGGAAGGGCCGCTAAACGACCATTCTCAGCCATCACCTTAAGAAGGTTTTGACCGTGCGCATCAACTTGTTCACCACAAACTGCAACAAAGATTTCTGCCATTTTTTCAGCAGAGAATGAACTGGTTAGAAGCTCATTCATTTGTTCGTTTTTGGCAACTTCAGCAGCAAAAGACAGCATTTGACCCCATTGGTCTAGCTGGCCCTTATCTACCGCAAAGTCGAAGGCTGCTTTAGCATAGGGGCGTGCGATTGTAGTCAAATCAGACATATGCGCCCCCAGACTTAAAGTTTTGCAGTAATGTTGTCGAGAATATCTTTTTGCGCATCTTTATCGATTGTACGCTCAAGGATTTTCTCAGCACCAGCTACAGCCAGAGTAGCAACTTGTTTGCGCAGCTCATCGCGTGCACGATTACGTTCAGCTTCAAGTTCTGCTTCCGCTTGCGCTAGGATTTTCTGGCGTTCTGCCTGAGCTTCCTCGCGAGCTTCATCAATAATTTGAGACTTACGCTTGTTCGCTTGTTCGATGATCTCAGTTGCTGTGCGCTTCGCTTCTTTCAACTGATCAGAAGCGTTGGCTTGTGCTAGATCCAAGTCTTTAGCAGCACGTTCAGCTGCTTGAAGACCATCAGCAATTTTTTTCTGACGTTCTTCAATCGCTTGCATCAATGGTGGCCATACATACTTCATGCAGAACCACACAAATAGTGCGAACGAGATTGCTTGACCTAGCAGAGTTGCGTTTATGTTCACAACAGCTACCCCTCTATTTGGACTTAGTGTTAATCAGTGACAAGCTAAAGCTTGTCCCGAGTTAAAGGTGATTAACCTAGTTGACCAACGAATGGGTTTGCAAATGTGAATAGTAGCGCGATTACGATACCGATCATTGGAACCGCATCAAGTAGACCTGCGATGATGAACATCTTAACTTGTAGCATAGGAGCCATTTCTGGTTGACGTGCTGCACCTTCTAGGAATTTACCACCTAGTAGTGCGAAACCAATCGCTGTACCAAGAGAAGCAAGACCGACGATAATACCTACGGCGATTGCAGAAAAGCTCAGTAAAGTTTCCATTACTATCTCCAATTTATAGTTGTTGGCTTAGTGCCCAAATAAAAAGCTTAAAAAATTAATGATCAGAGTCTTCGTGTGCCATTGACAGGTAAACAATTGTCAACATCATAAATACGAAGGCTTGAATCGTAATAACCAAGATATGGAAGATTGCCCACGGTAGTGAACCCATCCATTGTAAGTACCATGGTAGCATTGCCGCACAAAGAATGAATACAACCTCACCCGCAAACATATTACCGAATAGACGCATACCAAGTGAAAGAGGTTTCGCAAGTAGCGATACCACTTCGATCAGTAGGTTAAACGGAATCATCAGTGGGTGATTGAATGGATGTAGTGCAAGTTCTTTTGCGAATCCACCTAGACCTTTCACTTTGATGCTGTAGTAGATCATCAATGCGAAAACGCCTAGAGCCATAGCCATGGTGATATTCACATCAGCAGAAGGTACGACCTTAAGGTAAGGAATACCTAGCCAATGCTCTGCTGGGTATGGTAAGAAGTCGATCGGGACTAAGTCCATCACGTTCATCAAAAATACCCAACAAAAGATAGTCAGTGCTAAAGGCGCGATCAGTGGGTTGCGTCCATGGAACGTGTCTTTGACGTTATCGGCGACAAATTCAACGATCATTTCTACAGCACACTGAAGCTTACCCGGTACACCCGCTGTTGTTCTCTTTGCTACTTTGTAAAAAATTCCGAGGAAGATTAAACCAGTAAACCAAGAAAAAAACAGGCTATCGATATGTACGTTCCAGAAACTTGTCTCCGACCCTACTAAGCCTAACTTATACAGCGATAGGTTAGAAAGGTGGTGGGCAATGTATCCGGACGATGTTAGCGCTTCACCTGGCGCAGCCATAACTCATCCTATTTTTTGTTGTTAATGAATAGCACTGGTGCACAGATATTAATACCTAGTACCAGCAAATAGGTTAGTTTGAGGGGAACGAGTTCCACCTGCATATACATGTAGGCAACGTAGAACAGTGCAACCGTGATGAGAATTTTCAGTACTTCGCCCGTGTAGAAGGACGCAGCGATGCGCTTGGCAGCGCGAGCCCCACTAAACATAAAAGCACATAGCGCGAATACAGCATTGGCGACAACAAAGATGCCACCACCAATCAACGCTGAAATTCCCCATTCAGGATTTACGGCTACCGCCATTCCTGCTGCCACAAAAATAACCGCGCCAGACTGGATCATTAACAATTGCCTTGCGAGCTCTCGTCCTGGTCTAGCTAACGCAGCTACCATGTATTCGTACCTCTAGTAATATCCACTTCGCACTAATTCTCTATGTGCAGGGAAATTGGCGAAAATTATACGTTCAGTCGGAGTTAATGCAATTATATTGCATCAAAAACTTACAGTTTTGTTTACAAAACGACAACTTTCGCACAAAATTCGATTAATTAGATTAATTGACCTAAATCAATTATCTCATCTAGGCCTCTAGCTTGGCAATTAGTTGGTCTAATTTGTGAGGCTCATCAATACTTATCGTCAACTTCGCTTTTCCGTTTGCAGAACGGCTTAAGGAAACCTTCGCATCAAGTAGTTGACTCAATTTATGCGACATTTGCTCGGCTTCGGTATCTTCTTGTTGAGCTTTTTGCTCATTTTGTGGGGCTAAGCACTTTTTTACTAACTGTTCGGTTTGTCGAACCGTCATTTGCTTTTTAGCCACCATTTGAGCCACTTCGACTTGCTGTTCACCTTCCAGTGCCAGCAGCGCACGAGCATGCCCCATTTCAAGTTGTTTCTCCGCCACCAAGCGTTTAACGTCGGCATCCAATTGGTTGAGACGCAACAAGTTACTCACGGTAGTTCTTGACTTACCAATCACATCCGCCACTTGCTGATGCGTTAGCGAGAACTCATCTTGTAGACGCTCCAATGCTTGCGCCTCTTCAATCACATTCAAGTCTTCACGCTGAATGTTTTCGATCAAAGCCATAGCAATAGCTGCGCGGTCTTCAACTTTCTTAACCAAGCAAGGCACGCGTTTCAGGCCAGCTTGTTTAGCGGCACGCCAGCGACGTTCGCCAGCGATGATCTCAAACTGTCCGCCAACAACCTGACGAACCACGATCGGCTGGATAATGCCTTGCGATTGAATAGAAGCCGCTAATTCTTCAAGCGCTTCAGGTGCCATATCTTTACGCGGTTGGTAGATCCCCGGCTGCAATTGGCCAATGGCTAATTCAGTGAGTTCACCGTCTGCTGACAAGGCTTGGCTTTGCGATGCAATTTGCTGTTTTTCACGAGCAAACGAACTGGTCGACAACAACGCATCCAGTCCTTTTCCTAGACCACGCTTAGACATGGATTGAATTCCTTAGGTTAGAGTTAAACTGGGATTTCTTCGCGGCGGAGCATTTCGCCCGCTAGAGCAAGATACGCTTTGGCGCCAGCTGAGTACTTGTCGTAGTACATCGCTGGTTTACCGTGACTTGGGGCTTCTGCCAAACGCACATTACGCGGGATGACAGTACGGTAGACTTTATTGCCAAAGTGCTTTTTAAGTTGGTCGGATACTTCATTAGACAGGCGGTTGCGCGGGTCGTACATCGTACGCAGTAAACCTTCAATCTTGAGGTTTTCGTTTACCACAGCCGCTAACTTGCTAATCGTATCCATAAGAGCAGTTAAACCTTCTAACGCAAAGTATTCACATTGCATCGGCACCAGCACAGAGTCGGCTGCAGCCATAGCATTGATTGTAAGAAGGTTTAGAGAAGGAGGACAATCAATAAAGATGAAATCATAGTTATCGCGAACTGTCGACAGTGCATTTTTCAAACGAACTTCTCGCGCGAACACTTCCATCAATTTGATCTCAGCTGCCGTTACGTCTCCGTTGGCAGCAATTAGATCGTACTTCCCTGTCGTTTGAGTACAGACCACTTGATCAAATGGGGTTTCTTCCACCAAAAGATCGTATGCAGTGGCATCAACCATGTATTTGTCGACACCACTGGCCATCGTAGCATTGCCTTGAGGGTCGAGATCGATCACCAAAACCTTGCGCTTTGTTGCCGCCATCGAAGCCGCTAAGTTAATGCACGTTGTTGTTTTGCCGACCCCACCTTTCTGGTTGGCGATTGCTACAATTTTACCCACGACTACCTCGCTAATTTTCCTTGCGCGATAAGATTACTAGATGACGATCGCCTTCCAACTCAGGAACAGCTAAAGATATGATCTCGGTCACACTACACCATTCAGGAAGCAGATCCATTTCATCTTTAGGGTGCTGTCCTTTCAACGCAAGAAAGACGCCGTCTTGTTCTTTCGGCAAATGGTGGCACCATTCCACCATGTCCGTCATTGAAGCAAAAGCTCGACTCAAAACGCCATCAAATTTTTCTTCCGGTTGGAATTCTTCGACGCGACTTTGAATTGGTGTCACGTTTTTCAAACCTAACGTGTGGACAACTTGCTTGATAAAACGGATGCGCTTACCGAGGCTATCGAGCAGAAAGAACGTTTTCTCCGGATGCATGATCGCCAAAGGAATACCTGGCAATCCTGGGCCAGTGCCCACATCGATAAAACGTTCACCTTGCAGATGCGTGCCGACCACGATGCTATCAAGGATATGTTTCACTAACATCTCTAAAGGATCGCGAACCGAAGTTAGGTTGTACGCTTTGTTCCACTTATCGAGCAGCTCAACGTAACCGACTAACTGCTCTCGTTGTTTTTCTGAAACGTCTAAATCGGTCTGTGCAATCAGTGAATCAAGCTTGGTTCGTAGTGCACTCATTACTCTTCCTCGCCTTTTTTCAGCAAGCCGTGCTTCTTCAGATGCACAAGAAGAATTGAAATCGCTGCAGGCGTAATGCCGGAAATACGCGAAGCAATGCCAATACTTTCCGGTTTGGCTTCGCTCAGTTTCGCAACCACTTCGTTCGACAAACCTTTTACGTCTTTGTAATCCAAATCCGCAGGCAGTTTTGTGTGTTCGTGGCGAAGTGATTTTTCGATCTCTTCTTGCTGACGCTTGATGTAACCGTCGTATTTCACCTGAATTTCTACTTGTTCTGCCGCTTGTTGATCTTCAAGAGCAGGAGCAAAGGCATCAAGTTGAGTCAATTGTGAGTATGAGATCTCTGGACGACGCAAAAGATCCTCACCACTTGCTTCACGCGCCATTGGCGTTTTCAGCAGTTTGTTCAGTTCATCAATGCCCGCCGAGTTTGGGTTTACCCAAGTAGACTTCAGACGCTGACGCTCGGTTTCCATGTTCTCGATTTTTTCGTTGAAACGCGCCCAACGAACATCATCAATCAAACCAAGTTCACGAGCTTTTTCTGTCAAACGAAGGTCGGCGTTGTCTTCTCGAAGCAATAGGCGGTATTCCGCGCGAGAAGTGAACATGCGGTACGGTTCTTTGGTACCCATGGTCGACAAATCATCAATCAGAACTCCCATGTATGCTTGGTCACGGCGCGGGCTCCAGCCTTCTTTGCCTTGGCTGTACAAGCTTGCGTTCAAGCCCGCCATTAAGCCTTGTGCCGCAGCTTCTTCGTAGCCTGTTGTACCGTTGATTTGGCCAGCAAAGAATAGACCACTGATGAATTTAGTCTCGTAAGTTTGCTTCAAATCACGTGGATCGAAGAAATCGTACTCAATCGCGTAACCAGGACGAACAATGTGTGCGTTCTCGAAGCCTTTCATTGAACGAACGATTTGAACTTGAACATCAAACGGCAAGCTGGTGGAAATACCATTCGGGTATAACTCGTGCGTGGTAAGACCTTCAGGTTCAATGAAAATTTGGTGGCTGTTCTTATCCGCAAAGCGCATCACTTTGTCTTCGATAGACGGACAGTAACGTGGGCCAATTCCTTCGATCACACCTGCGTACATTGGGCTACGATCTAGGTTATTGCGGATCACTTCATGAGTTTGTTCATTGGTATGCGTAATGAAACAAGGAATTTGACGCGGATGGTGTTCGCGCTTACCCATGAATGAGAAAACTGGTGTTGGGTTGTCACCGTGTTGCGCTTCTAGCACTGAGAAATCAACCGTGCGAGCATCAATACGTGGTGGTGTTCCCGTTTTTAGACGATCCACTCGGAATGGCAACTCACGTAAGCGACCCGCCAATGCGATCGATGGTGGATCCCCAGCGCGACCGCCTGAAGAACTTTCCATACCAATGTGGATCTTACCACCAAGGAAAGTACCTACGGTCAGCACAACCGCTTTGGCATGGAATTTAAGACCCATTTGAGTCACAACGCCAACAACGCGATCTTGTTCAACAATCAGATCATCAACCGATTGCTGGAACAGAGTTAGGTTTGGCGCGTTTTCTAATGCGTTGCGTACGTACGCTTTGTACAGAGCGCGATCGGCTTGAGCTCGAGTAGCTCGTACTGCAGGACCTTTCGAAGCATTTAGTGTACGAAATTGAATACCTGCATGGTCGATAGCTTCTGCCATCAAACCGCCCATAGCATCCACTTCTTTTACTAAGTGGCCTTTACCGATACCACCAATCGCCGGATTACAAGACATCTGGCCTAATGTATCGATGTTATGGGTAAGGAGAAGAGTTTTTTGTCCTGTGCGTGCAGATGCGAGCGCGGCTTCCGTTCCTGCGTGTCCGCCACCGACAACAATGACGTCAAAGTTTTCGTGATAAAGCATGAACTGACCTCAGGTATTCAAAGGATTTAATGGACAGATAAAGGAGCAGTATTTTACCTGCTTTATGCCAGAGAGAAAATCGTTTTCTCGTTTTTCCGTTTTAGGCTTCAAGATAAATATATATAAGATCTATATATATGATCTTTTATTGGATCTATTATTAGGATCGACTACTTCTGTGGATAAGTGAAAAATGATCAACAAGATCATGGATCTTCTTTGGATCATATCTTGTGATCATGGTTGGATCTGATCGAGGATTACCTGGGATCAAAAATGGGGTTTATACACAGGGACTAAAATAGATCAAAGTTGTTATTTGGATAACTAAAGGAAAACCACTGGATCTTACCTGACTTATCCACAGACGGTTTGAGTGTTTTTTGTTCAGTTGAAAAGATTTTTTCTACGGAAGGTTATTCACAGAGGGGAAATCAGAGCCGCATCGCGACTCTGTAGGAGATGAGTATGGGGGTTAAAAGCGCTCGATATTCTCTTTTAACCATGCTTCTGCAGCATCTTCTGGGACGTCATGAGCCAGTACATCAATCAACAAGCAATCTGCAATCGGCGTTGCGCCAATATCTTCTAACAAGTTGTAAGCGTGCTTACCGGCAGCGCAGAACGTATCGTAGCTCGAATCACCAATCGCAATGACTGCAAACTTCACGTCGGCCATCTTAGGTGGCGTATTTTGTAATGCTGCGATGAAAGGTTGAATATTGTCTGGATATTCCCCCGCACCGTGGGTAGAGGTGATCACAAGCCAAGTCCCTTGGTTATCGATCTCGTCTAATGACGGTTGGTTGTGGATCGTGGTTTCAAATCCTTGTTCAACGAGCAGATCGCTCAGGTGATCACCGACGTATTCCGCACCACCAAGAGTGCTACCTGTAATAATGTGGATCATACTTCTTCCTTTTGAATGCAATGGACACGATGTGAATCGCGAATAGATGTGTCCATATAAAAAGAAACGCGGCACTAAAACAAGACGTATTGGATTATTTACCGATACAGAATGAAGAGAAGATGCGCCCGAGTAGGTCGTCAGAGCTGAACTCCCCGGTTATCTCATTCAGATGCTGCTGAGTAATGCGTAGCTCTTCGGCAAGGATTTCACCTGCCATATAGCCTTCAAGCTGCTCTTGGCCGATTTGCAGATGCTGGGCTGCACGTTCTAGTGCGTCCAAGTGACGACGGCGCGCCATAAAGCCACCCTCAGTATTACCTGAGAAACCCATGCACTCTTTTAGGTGGTTACGCAGCGCATCGACACCCGCCCCGGTTTTTGCTGAAAGGCGAATCAGAGTAGGATCGTTCACATGACAGATCCCCATATCTTCACCTGTTTGATCCGCTTTGTTGCGGATCACCGTCATGCCAATGCTTTCTGGCAGGCGATCGACAAAATCGGGCCAAATTTCTTTTGGATCGGTGGCGTCGGTCGTCGTGCCATCCACCATAAACAATACGCGGTCGGCTTGCGCGATTTCATCCCAAGCGCGTTCGATACCGATTTTTTCGACTTCATCAGAAGCGTCACGCAAGCCAGCAGTATCGATGATGTGCAAAGGCATACCGTCGATATGGATGTGCTCACGCAGCACGTCACGCGTGGTACCTGCTATGTCTGTTACGATTGCGGACTCTTTGCCCGACAGCGCGTTCAGTAGGCTTGATTTACCCGCATTTGGACGACCAGCAATCACTACTTTCATGCCTTCGCGCATGATCGCGCCTTGGTTCGCTTCTTTGCGTACCGCATCGAGGTTATCGATGATAGCTTGCAGATCTCCTGCAACTTTACCATCGGCAAGAAAATCGATTTCTTCTTCAGGGAAGTCGATGGCCGCTTCCACATAGATGCGAAGATGAATCAGTGATTCCACCAGCGTTTGAATGCGCTGCGAGAACTGGCCTTGTAGCGATTGTAGCGCCGATTTCGCCGCTTCTTCAGAGCTAGCATCAATCAGGTCGGCAATCGCTTCTGCCTGAGTCAAATCCATCTTGTCGTTCAAGAACGCACGTTCCGAGAACTCACCTGGACGGGCAGCTCGTACGCCAGCTATGCCCAGAATACGTTTAATCAGCATATCCATGACCACAGGGCCACCGTGACCTTGCAGTTCTAATACGTCTTCGCCCGTGAACGAGTGCGGGTTAGGGAAGTACAGTGCAATGCCTTGGTCGAGCACCGTGCCATCTTCGGCTTGAAACGGCAGGTATTCAGCGTAACGCGGTTTTAGAGTTTTCCCTGTGACTTCCAATGCCACTTGGTTGGCCTTAGGGCCTGAAACACGAATAATGCCGACACCACCACGACCGGGTGCAGTAGCTTGAGCGACAATCGTATCTGTAGTCATAATCTTGCCTTTTGAGCTGGGCTCGGTGGAGCCATCACTATTAATTAGCTGAATTGTAATCAGCCAAAAACAAAAAGGCGACCTTTTGGCCGCCTTTCTTATTCTTTTGTTAAAAGGTTACTTAGTGTGTAAGCCTTTTTTCTCCAGCGCTTTGTAAATCAAGGTTTGCTGGATCAGAGTAACGATGTTCGACACCAACCAGTACAGAACTAGGCCTGATGGGAAGAACAAGAAGAAGAAGGTAAACATAACCGGCATGAAGGTCATGATCTTCTGCTGCATTGGATCCGTTACGGTTGTTGGGCTCATCTTCTGGATTAGGAACATTGAAGCACCCATCAGTAGTGGCAGGATGTAGTAAGGGTCCTGCGCTGAAAGGTCATGAATCCAACCGAAGAATGGAGAGTGACGAAGCTCAACCGATTCCATTAGCGCCCAGTACAGTGCGATGAAGATAGGCATCTGTAGAACAAGAGGAAGACAGCCACCCAGTGGGTTTACTTTCTCTTTCTTGTACAGTTCCATCATCTCTTGGCTCATGCGTTGACGGTCGTCGCCAATACGCTCACGCATAGCTTGCAGCTTAGGCTGTAGCATGCGCATTTTCGCCATAGACGTGTATTGCGCTTTCGTTAGTGGGTACATTGCACCACGAACGATGAAGGTCAAACAGATGATTGCCACACCCCAGTTACCCACGAAGCTTTGGATGAAAGCAAGCAGTGAGTGAAGTGGTTTAGCGATGAACCATAGCCAGCCGTAGTCCACAACTAGGTCTAGGTTTGGTGCCACTGCTGCCATTTCTTGTTGTAGCTTAGGACCAACCCAAAGTGTTGCTTCAAACTTAGCTTGGTCACCCGTCGCGATCGTTTTGTTCGGCATACGTACGCCGATATCGCCTAGGTTGCCAATTACGCGAGTGTAAAGGTTAGTTCCTGGTTCGTTACGAGGGATCCAAGCAGCTGCGAAGTAGTGTTGGATCATTGCTGCCCAACCTTGGCCATCTGCTAGGTTGATAGACAGGTTACGATCCTGCATATCTTCAAAGCTGTATTTTTTGTAACGAGTATCTTCAGTTGAGTAAGCACCGCCACGGTAGGTTGGCATTGTGATGCTACCACCAGCGTCCATTAGGTTTTGACGTAGGTGTGCGTACATACCGAAGGTTGCGTTGTTACCAGAGTTGTTCGCTACATCGTATTCAACGTTCAGCGCGTAGCTGCCGCGTTTTAATACGTAAGTTTTTGTGTATTCGATGCCGTTTGCAGTAAATGTCATCGGAACGCGTAGTTCGTCTTGACCGTCAGCTAGAGTGAAGCTGTCTGCGCTCACATTGTAGTGAGGACGGTTAGAGCTGCTTAGATCGATACCTTGAGGACCAACAAGACCGCTTTGTGCGATGAATTGATGACCTTGTGTGTCTTTTAGCAGAACGAATGGGTCTGATGAATCAAGTTCAGCAGAGTATTGGTTTAGGTCGGCATGTACCACATCGCCACCAACGGTGTCGATCGACAGAGTTAAAACATCAGTCGTTACTGTGATAGTTTTTGCAGAAGCTTGCTGTTGACCAGGAACTGGGTCCAGCTCATCAGCAAAAGATGGTGCAGGTAGAGTGCTGCTTGATTGAGCCTGTTCAACCGCTTGAGGTGCTGGATTCTTTGCGACTTGCCATTGTTGAAATAGCAAGAAAGAAACCAGTGCCAGAGCGATGAGCAGGATATTACGTTGAGAATCCATCGTTAGTTATCTCTGTCTTGTTTTTGGACTGGTGGAACGGGGTCATACCCCCCTTCATTCAAAGGGTGGCATTTTAATAGACGTTTGCCTGATAACCAACATCCTTTTACAAAACCGTGAGCTCTCAAAGCTTCTAGCGCGTAAGTGGAACAAGTTGGTGTGAACCGGCAACGAGGACCAATCAGAGGGCTGATAAACCAGCGATAAAGATAAACGAGCCCAATGGCTATCCACGTGAAGGGCGAGACAGGCGTTGCCATAGCTTATCAAACAACTTAAAAATTTCCTCATTGCTTAAATCTTGCGCGCTTTTCTTCGCGATCACAACAAAATCTTTGTTTGGAAGTTGATGTTGAGAGTTACGAAAGCTTTCACGAGCCAAACGCTTAAAGCGGTTACGACCGACAGCCGTTTTGATTTGCTTTTTCGGAACAGCTAAACCTAATCGTGGATGAGAAAGTTTGTTATTGCGAGCAATGATGGTGAAATGAGGCGAGCCAGCTCGGTGAGCTTGCTGGAAGACGTTTTGATAATGCTCGGGAGTTAACAAGCGTAACTCCCGATTAAACGCGTACGTGTTCAAAATAAACTAGCGATTATTTTGATAGGCGCGCACGGCCTTTTGCACGACGTGCGTTGATAACTTTACGACCGTTCTTAGTTGCCATGCGAGCACGGAAGCCGTGAGTACGCTTGCGCTTTAGAACTGTAGGTTGAAAAGTGCGTTTCATGATAATTACCTTTACTGATCAGTAGTTTTAGGTTCTTGTTAAACCCGGCGTGGGCATCTGTTTTCTTTATAAAGAAGCTCTTTATATAGAGAAGAACAACCGACGCCTCTCAACAAAGAGGCGGAATTGTAATCACACTCACATAATGTGTCAATGACTCAATGAGTACGAAATTCCGGCCGGGCGATTATACGTAGTGTGAGTAAAATCTCAAGGATCAATCGATCCTGTTGCTTGATCGTTACTCTATTCCTACTTGGTTAAGGAATTTTTTCAAACGAGGATCTTGTGGATTATCGAAAATATCCTGTGGAGAACCTTGTTCGACGATGTTGCCTTCCGCCATAAAGATCACCCGATCGGCGACTTCTTTAGCAAATTGCATCTCGTGTGTTACCACCAGCATGGTTTGATGCTGATTGGCTAACTTCTTCATTAATGAGAGAACTTCACCGACCCATTCCGGATCCAGCGCGGAAGTTGGCTCATCAAAAAGTAACAGTTCTGGCTGTAACGCCATAGCGCGGCCGATGCCGACACGCTGCTGCTGGCCACCAGATAGAGCTGCCGGGTAGCTGTCACCTTTCTCGCCAAGGCCAATATCATCCAGAATCTGCTGTGCACGAGTCAGAGCTTCCTGTTTCTTCCAGCCACGCACGGTAATCAAACCTTCGGCAATATTCTGGCGAGCCGTCATGTGCGCAAAAAGGGCATAGTTTTGGAAAACAAACCCAGTACGGCGACGCAGCGCCAAGACTTCGGCTTTCGTGTGCTTTTGTGTATCGACAGAGATGTCGTCGATAGTGATACGACCTTCGTCGGCTTGCTCAAGGAAGTTAACGGTGCGCAACAGGGTCGACTTACCCGTACCGCTAGAGCCGATAATCACGATGATCTCACCCTGTTTGATATCGAGATCAATGCCTTTCAGGACTTCAGTATCGCCAAAGCGCTTGTGGATATTTTCTAATTTGATCATCGTACGTACGCCTTATTCAGTTTCGCTTCAGCCCAAATTTGTACTCGAGTCAGAATCACCACCACGCCCCAGTAAATCAGAGCAACGGCTAGGAATGCTTCAAAGAAACGAAAGCTTGAAGAGGCTTCCATTTGCGCTTTAGCCATGATTTCTGCCACGCCAAGCGTAAAGGCGAGGGAAGTCGACTTAATCATATCAATGAAGTAGTTCATCAATGAGGGCAGTGCTACTCGTGTTGCTTGTGGCAGAATCACGCGACGCATCGCTTGTGGCGTTGTCATGCCGACCGATAGGCTCGCTTCCATTTGGCTACGATCAATACCGATGATTGCAGCACGAATACTCTCGGCCATATAAGCGGCAAAGTGCAACGTTAAACCAATCACTGCGGCAGAAAATGCATCGATACCCACCATCACAGGGAAGATTTGTGGCAAGCCGTAATAAAGCAGGAAAAGTTGTACTAACAGTGGGGTACCACGGAAGAAGCTGATGTACAGTTGACTCAATTGGTCGAGAACTGGCAGCTTAAATACGCGAATGTTCGCCAAAATGACGGCTAAAATCAGTGAAAAGACCAAGCCCCATGTGGCCATTTCCATGGTTGTGCCAAGATATTTGAGCAATATCGGCAGCAGTTCCAACATGTAATTAAAATCAAATCCCATACGGCTTACCTAAAGGCTAGAGAAAAGAAAAGGTGGAAAACAATGTTCCACCTTCACATGAGTTTATTTTAGGTCGAGAGTTGCGATTGTTCGCATTCTCGAAAGCAAAGTAGCATTACTTCGTGATGTCAGCACCAAACCACTTCACTGAAATCTTTTCTACTGTACCATCTGCACGCATCTCTGCTAGTGCTTTATTCACTTCCGCTTGTAGCTTCTGACCTTTTTCATTGTTGACGAAAGGCCATGCGTTTTGAATGGTTTCAAACGGTTCACCAGCCAGTTCCAGTGGCAGACCTGTTTTCTTGATCAGTTCTAGCGCAGACAAACGGTCCATCACGAAAGCGTCTGCACGGCCAAGCGCAACATCATGCTCGATACCAGTGTCGTAAGTTTTGATGTTGATTTTGCCATCTTTGTCGTATTGGCGTAGTAACTGCTCAAAGTTAGAACCTAGGTTAACCGCAACGGTTTTGCCTGCTAGATCGTCTACACCTTTGATGCTGTCGTTGCCTTTACGTACCGTGATTTGCGCGCCGTCGATCACATAAGGGTCTGCAAACAGGTATTTCGCTTTGCGCTCATCTGTCATGGTGATTTGGTTTGAGATTGTATCGATGCGGCCAGTTTCTAAAAGACCAAACAAACCTGAGAAGTTCGACGTCACGTATTCGATCTTGTAGTCGTTACGCTTACCGATCTCATCCCACATATCCACCTCAAAGCCTTGTAGCTTGTCTTGCTTCACGAAAGTGAATGGGAAGTAACGGCCAGACATGCCCACCTTGACTTCAGTTGCGGCAGTGTCGACTGCCGCTTGAACTGTCGCGGCAGATAGTGCGATGGCTGCAACGGCAACCTTAACCCAGTTTTTCATAATACATCTCCATATTTTTATAGTTGGAAATACTACTGTTAGTTAGCTCAATTAAATAAATAACCAAGAGCAATAACCTAGACCAGAGAGTAATAAGTTCTCATTTGGTTTAGATAATAGACAATTTGGCAAGGAGGCGATGGAAAAACGATCGAATCAAAGCGAAAGGATCGAAAAAAGAGGCGCTGGAAAGAAAATAATACACAGAGTTATCACCAATCTGTCGATCTCGCTAAATTTGCCCAAATGTGGATCAATGTGTGGGCAAATTTGGGGCAAGGTGTGTTGATCTCACCAAGTTTGGCGAAATAATTGTGAATAACTTAGATCTTATTCACTTGATCGTCGATCAATTGCTGGCGATCTTGGTTATCAACAGGTAAAATTGCCAGTCTTTTCCGATAATTCAATTACTCAGTGGGGGCACCGTGTCATCTTCGCTTTGGCTGCAATGTTTGCAGCAGCTTCAAGAAGAGCTACCAGCTACAGAATTCAGTATGTGGGTTCGTCCGTTACAAGCGGAGCTCAATGACAATACTCTCACTCTATTCGCGCCAAACCGCTTTGTGTTGGATTGGGTGCGTGATAAGTATCTGAACAGCATTACTCGTTTACTGCAGGAATACTGTGGTAACGACATCCCGAATTTACGCTTTGAAGTGGGCAGTCGCCCAGTTTCTGCGCCTAAGCCAGCACCGACACGTACGCCGGCGGATGTGGCTGCGGAATCTTCAGCGCCTGCGCAGTTGCAAGCACGTAAACCTGTGCACAAAACATGGGATGACGACCCTCAAGCGATTGCAGCGATCAATCACCGCTCAAACATGAACCCAAAACATAAGTTCGACAACTTCGTAGAAGGTAAATCGAACCAACTGGGTTTGGCTGCGGCGCGTCAGGTATCGGATAACCCAGGAGCAGCCTACAACCCACTGTTCCTTTACGGTGGTACTGGTCTAGGTAAAACTCACTTGCTTCACGCTGTGGGTAACGCGATTGTGGATAACAACCCGAACGCGAAAGTGGTGTACATGCACTCTGAGCGTTTCGTGCAAGACATGGTAAAAGCACTGCAAAACAATGCGATTGAAGAGTTCAAACGCTACTACCGCAGTGTGGATGCACTCCTTATCGATGACATCCAATTCTTTGCCAACAAAGAGCGCTCACAAGAAGAATTCTTCCATACCTTCAACGCATTGTTGGAAGGTAACCAACAGATCATCCTAACTTCTGACCGTTATCCAAAAGAGATCAGCGGGGTAGAGGATCGTCTGAAATCGCGCTTTGGTTGGGGTCTAACGGTTGCGATCGAGCCGCCTGAGCTAGAGACGCGTGTGGCGATTTTGATGAAGAAAGCTGAAGACCATCAAATTCATTTGGCTGACGAAGTTGCGTTCTTTATTGCAAAACGTCTGCGTTCCAACGTTCGTGAGTTGGAAGGCGCGTTGAACCGAGTCATTGCCAACGCGAACTTTACTGGCCGCCCAATCACCATCGACTTCGTTCGCGAAGCGCTGCGCGATCTGCTGGCGCTGCAAGAGAAGTTGGTGACCATTGACAACATTCAAAAGACGGTTGCTGAGTACTACAAAATCAAAGTGGCGGATCTGCTGTCTAAACGTCGTTCTCGCTCCGTTGCACGTCCTCGTCAATTGGCGATGGCACTGGCTAAAGAGCTAACTAACCACAGCTTGCCAGAAATCGGTGATGCGTTTGGTGGCCGAGACCATACGACTGTTTTGCATGCATGTCGCAAGATTGAGCAGCTGCGTGAAGAGAGCCACGATATTAAGGAAGATTACTCGAACTTGATTCGCACCCTGTCTTCTTAATCGGTTAGAATAACGGTATTCTAAGCAAATCAATTTTTGAGCTGACAGCGTAAAGAGCCAAGCATGAAATTTACTATTGAACGTAGTCATTTAATCAAACCGCTACAACAGGTTTCGGGCGCTTTGGGTGGCCGACCAACCCTGCCTATTTTGGGCAACCTACTGATTAAAGTAGAAGAGAACGTGCTATCAATGACCGCGACTGACTTAGAAGTGGAATTGGTGAGCAAAGTGACTCTAGAAGGGGATTTCGAAGCGGGTAGCATTACCGTTCCTTCGCGTAAGTTTCTCGATATTTGCCGTGGCTTACCAGACGATGCGATCATCACTTTTGTGTTAGAAGGCGATCGCGTTCAAGTTCGTTCTGGTCGCAGCCGTTTCTCACTGGCAACGCTACCAGCGAATGACTTCCCGAACATTGAAGATTGGCAAAGTGAAGTTGAAGTATCACTGAGCCAAGCGGATCTGCGTACGCTTATCGACAAAACTCAGTTCTCGATGGCAAACCAAGACGTACGTTACTACCTCAACGGTATGTTGTTTGAAATCGATGGCACGACACTGCGTAGTGTGGCGACCGACGGTCACCGTATGGCAGTATCGCAAACTCAACTAGGTGCTGACTTCGCCCAAAAGCAAATCATCGTGCCACGCAAAGGTGTGCAGGAATTGGTTAAGCTGATGGATGCGCCAGAGCAACCTGTCGTTTTGCAAATTGGCAGCTCAAACGTGCGTGCAGAAGTGAACAACTTTATCTTCACGTCTAAACTGGTTGATGGCCGTTTCCCTGACTATCGCCGCGTATTACCGCAACATACCAACAAAACACTGATCGCAAGTTGTGATGAATTGCGCCAAGCGTTCTCGCGTGCTGCGATTCTTTCTAACGAAAAGTTCCGTGGTGTGCGTGTTAACTTAGCGGGCAGCGAAATGCGCATTACGGCAAACAACCCAGAGCAGGAAGAAGCCGAAGAGATGCTGGATGTGACCTTTGAAGGTGACCCAATTGAAATCGGCTTCAACGTTAGCTACGTGTTGGATGTGCTGAACACGCTACGTTGCGAGAAGGTACAAGTGTCGATGTCGGATGCCAATGCCAGTGCATTGATTGAAAATGCCGACGATGACAGTGCCATGTACGTGGTGATGCCAATTCGTCTATAAGCCAACTGAATGCCTCTTTCTCGTCTCATCATTCAGCAGTTTCGCAACATTAAAGCCTGTGATATTCAGTTATCAGCAGGCTTTAACTTTCTTATTGGACCGAACGGTAGTGGCAAAACCAGTGTCCTAGAAGCGATTTATTTACTTGGGCATGGTCGCTCATTCAAAAGCTCTCTCACTGGTCGTGTGATTCAAAATGAGTGTGATGAACTGTTTGTTCATGGTCGTTTTTTGAACTCGGATCAATTTGAGCTACCTATCGGCATTAATAAGCAGCGCGATGGCTCGACAGAGGTTAAAATAGGCGGTCAATCTGGGCAAAAATTGGCGCAATTGGCGCAAGTGTTACCGCTGCAGTTGATACATCCAGAAGGGTTTGATTTACTGACGGATGGTCCAAAACATCGCCGTGCATTCATCGATTGGGGCGTGTTTCATACCGAGCCAGCATTTTATGATGCATGGGGTCGTTTTAAGCGTCTCAACAAACAGAGAAATGCGCTGTTGAAGACCGCGAGTAGCTATCGTGAGCTCAGTTATTGGGATCAAGAGATGGCGCGTTTGGCGGAAAACATCAGCCAGTGGCGGTCACTGTACATTGAACAGATGAAAACCGTCGCAGAAACGATCTGTCAGACATTTTTGCCAGAATTTGAGATCCAATTGAAGTATTATCGTGGTTGGGATAAAGACACTCCATACCAAGAAATACTAGAAAAGAATTTCGAGCGTGATCAGTCTTTGGGGTACACCTTTAGTGGCCCAAACAAAGCTGATTTGCGCATTAAAGTGAATGGAACGCCCGTTGAGGATGTTCTGTCACGCGGTCAGTTAAAGTTGATGGTGTGTGCGTTGCGTGTGGCGCAAGGGCAACATCTTACAGCGATGACCGGTAAACAATGCATTTACCTAATTGACGACTTTGCGTCGGAATTAGATAGCCAACGTCGCAAGCGTCTTGCAGATTGCTTGAAAGAGACAGGCGCACAAGTATTTGTAAGCTCTATCACTGAAAACCAAATCGCCGACATGCTCGACGATAATGGCAAATTGTTTCATGTGGAACATGGCAGGATAGAGTCAAACTAGAAGAGAGAAACTCATGTCTGAAAATTACGATTCATCGAGTATTAAGGTACTGAAGGGTCTGGATGCGGTACGTAAGCGTCCAGGTATGTACATCGGGGACACGGACGACGGCACCGGCCTTCACCACATGGTTTTCGAGGTGGTGGATAACTCAATTGATGAAGCGTTGGCAGGTCACTGTAAAGACATCGTTGTGACAATTCATGAGGACAACTCGGTTTCCGTTAGCGATGATGGTCGTGGCATTCCAACAGAAATGCACCCAGAAGAAAAAGTATCAGCAGCAGAAGTTATCATGACCGTACTGCACGCTGGTGGTAAGTTCGATGATAACTCGTACAAAGTATCAGGCGGTCTTCACGGTGTGGGTGTTTCGGTAGTAAACGCACTGTCAGAAAAAGTGGTACTAACCATCCATCGTGGCGGTCATATCCACACGCAAACTTACCGTCATGGTGAGCCTGAAGCGCCTCTAGCGGTTGTGGGTGATACGGATAAAACCGGTACACAAATTCGTTTCTGGCCAAGTGCAGAAACTTTCTCTAACACTGAATTCCATTACGACATCCTAGCAAAACGTCTGCGTGAGCTATCGTTCTTGAACTCAGGCGTTTCTATCAAGCTTATTGATGAGCGCGAAGCGGACAAGCAAGACCACTTCATGTATGAAGGTGGTATTCAAGCGTTCGTTCAGCACTTAAACACCAACAAAACACCAATCATCGAGAAAATCTTCCACTTCGACTTAGAACGTGAAGACGGCATCTCGGTAGAAGTGGCAATGCAGTGGAACGATGGTTTCCAAGAGAACATCTTCTGTTTCACCAACAACATTCCACAGCGCGATGGTGGTACTCACCTTGCTGGTTTCCGTGCGGCACTAACACGTACGCTAAACAGCTTTATGGATAAAGAAGGCTTCTCGAAGAAAGCGAAAACAGCAACATCAGGCGACGATGCGCGTGAAGGTTTGACTGCCGTTGTTTCAGTAAAAGTGCCTGATCCAAAATTCTCGAGCCAAACCAAAGACAAACTGGTTTCTTCTGAAGTGAAATCAGCGGTTGAATCGGCGATGGGTGAGAAATTATCTGAGTTCTTGGTCGAAAACCCAAGCGAAGCGAAGATGGTTTGTTCGAAAATCATCGATGCAGCACGTGCACGTGAAGCCGCACGTAAAGCGCGTGAAATGACTCGTCGTAAAGGCGCGCTAGACCTAGCAGGCCTACCAGGCAAACTTGCAGACTGTCAGGAAAAAGATCCGGCACTCTCTGAACTATACATTGTGGAGGGTGACTCTGCGGGTGGTTCAGCTAAGCAGGGTCGTAATCGTAAGAATCAGGCAATCCTACCACTGAAAGGTAAGATCCTGAACGTAGAAAAAGCACGTTTCGACAAGATGTTGTCTTCGCAAGAAGTTGCAACGCTTATTACAGCACTTGGCTGTGGTATCGGTCGTGACGAGTACAACCCGGACAAACTGCGTTACCACAACATCATCATCATGACCGATGCTGACGTCGATGGTTCGCACATCCGTACGCTACTGTTGACTTTCTTCTACCGTCAAATGCCAGAGCTTATCGAGCGTGGCTACGTGTACATTGCTCAGCCACCACTATACAAAGTGAAGAAGGGCAAACAAGAGCAGTACATCAAAGATGAAGAAGCGATGAACCAATACCAAGTATCATTGGCATTGGACAACGCATCACTGCACGTAAACGCAGAAGCTCCAGCTCTAGCTGGCGAAGCACTAGAAAAACTGGTTCAACAATACAATGCAGGTATCAAGCTTGCTGATCGTATGAGCCGTCGTTACCCTCGCGCCTTAGTGCATGAGCTTATCTACACATCTCGTCTAACGGCTGAGCAGTGTCATGATGCAGCAGCAGTAGAAGCTTGGACAAAACAACTTGTTGAGCAACTAAACGCGAAAGAAGTGGGTGCAAGCCAATATAGCTACGAAGTGGAGCTGCACGCAGAGCTTGGTTTGAGCCTGCCTAAGATCATCGTTCGTACACACGGTGTGACTCACGAGCATGCGCTAAGTGTTGATTTCCTAAACTCAAAAGAATACGGCAAGCTGGCGGACCTTTCTGAAGTCCTAGACGGTCTTCTAGAAGAGGGCGCGTACATCAAACGTGGTGAACGTACTCTGCCAGTATCAAGCTTTGCTGAAGCACTTGAGTGGTTGGTTAAAGAATCGATGCGTGGTCTAAGCCGTCAGCGCTACAAAGGTCTAGGTGAGATGAACCCAGATCAGCTTTGGGAAACCACAATGGACCCAGAGACGCGTCGCATGATGCAAGTAACGATTGAAGATGCGGTAGGCGCAGACCAATTGTTCACAACGCTAATGGGTGACCAAGTTGAACCTCGTCGTCACTTCATCGAAGAGAACGCACTGAAGGTTGCAAACCTAGACGTGTAGCGACAAGCGTTTTTGGATAGAAAAAAGCAGCGAGCCATCGCTGCTTTTTTGTTTCTTGGTGGTATGAAAATCACCACTTTATGCCAAGACTTTGGCTTTTCTGCTACTAACTGCCAGAGGCTTGAGTAGCGGCACCATTTTGTTTCCCTTTTCTGTTTTTCTTGCCATTTTGTTCGCTTGAGTGCTTTTGCTTTCTTTTTCCTGCTCGCTATAGTGCTGTAGAGCTTTCCAATCATACGAGGTTAGAAAACATGGTGACGATTTTCCTGAACTAAGCCGGAGGTGATGCACTTCCGGTTCAATGCACTGCAATTATCTGTAAGACAAGGCATTAAGAAGGAAAATATCATGTTTGAACGCTGGTTCACTGCGTACTGCTTAGCGCTGCGAACTTGGTGGTTAACCAGTCGCTTTTTAACCTATCAATCACCACTAAGATTACTGTCGCTGTTTGAAGCCTACGAACAGCAAACCCAGTGTCGAAACTTAGCCCGAATTGCGATTGGCGACACCGTTCGCTTAGTGGATCTTGACCGCTCCTATCAATATCGCATGACGTTAGTTGATTCACGTAAGAGCCAACCTCTTGCGGGGATGCTAGCTGTTGATTCGTACTTAGGTTCCCGATTGTTGGGACGTTCTCAGGATGAGGTCTTAGAACTCGAGATATTCAACCAGCGCCGCTGCTTTGTGATTACCGAAATCATTCATCAATCACAGCCACCGACACCGCATCTGGTGTGTAGCTGTATGTTATGTCAGTAAAATAGAGGTGAAGTCATGAGTAAAAAAGACAAGAAGCAACCCCAGTTAAGCTTGAAAGAAAAACGTAAGTTGAAGCAAGAAAAAGCGGCCGAGCAAGGGATGGTGAAAGCGCGTAAACCATCTCGCAAATAAAAATTGCGGCTTATAAGCCCGCCGTAAGAGGTGGGCTTTGTATTGTTGTCGCGTAGGAAAAGCGAGCTTAATTTGAGGTCTTTGATAGGCGCGTTGAAATTTTTTTCATTTTGTCCCTTGAAAGCGATTTTTGATGACCTTATATCTAGTTGTGAAGAGGATGACTGGCTTGCTAGAGACTAGAAGACCAGCCCTCTGGAATCGCTAAAACGAGATCGCTCAAAAGAGGATATGGTGTTTTAGCACACAACTTAAACCTTTAGATTCAATATCATGTCTCCGAGCCAAACCAAGGCCAGTGGAATGATAAGAATCTCTTAGTTCGGCGTCGGTTTTTGCATAAACACGCCAGTAGGATGAAGTTCATCCGAATTAAGACTATTGCTTAATTAAGAGGATAGATTTATGCGTAACGTAGATTTCTCACCACTATACCGTAATGCAATTGGCTTTGATCGTCTGCTAAACCTGATGGAAGCGAATACAGCGAAAAATACTTCTGGCGGTTACCCTCCGTACAACATCGAGCAAAAAGATGAGCACAACTACCGTATTACTATGGCCGTTGCTGGTTTCTCTGAAGACCAACTCGATCTAACTCAAAATGAAAACATGTTGATCGTGAAGGGTGAGCGTAAAGCCGAAGAAGGCAAAAACTACGTGTACCAAGGCATTGCAGAGCGCGATTTTGAACGTAAGTTCCAATTAGCGGACTATGTAAAAGTGACTGGCGCTTCAATGGAAAACGGCCTATTACACATTGACTTGGTTCGTGAAATTCCAGAAGCAATGCAACCACGCAAAATTGCTATCGGTGGCAACAACCTGCTAGAAAGCAACTAATCAGCAAGTTATTTGCCCTATAGAGTGAGAAAGAGCGCCAGTTGGCGCTCTTTTTAATTTGTGTCTTTGATGTGGGAGTTTGCTTTACTGACCTTGTTGGTAAGCCTTTTCGACTTCTTCCGCGATAATCGCGATACCTTTCTGCATCATCTCATCGTCTTGAACGTAGTTCATGCGCAAGCACTGATGAGCATGGTCCCACTCGTCTTTCTGACCAATAAAGAAGTACTCACCCGGAACAATCAACACGCCACGCGCTTTCAAGCGTTGGTACAACTCCATTGTCGTAATTGGCAGCTCATCAAACCATAACCACAAGAAGATCGCCCCTTCAGGTTTGTGGATACGGAATCTCTCATCGGTAATCGCCTGTTGTAGCAGTTCAACCGCGCGTTGTGATTTCTGCTTGTAGAACGGCTTAATCACCTCTGAACTCAGTTTGAGTAGATCGCCTTTAGCGATGATGTGGTTTGCCAATGCTGGGCCAACACTGCCTGGCGCTAAGCTGATGATGCCATTCATATTGGTGAGTGCTTGGGTGATTTCTTCACTCGCAATCACAATCCCACATCGCACACCCGGTAAGCCAAGTTTAGATAAGCTCATGCACAGGATGGTGTTTTCATTCCAGAACGGTTCGACATCTTCAAAAATGATGTTCGGGAACGGCAAGCCGTACGCATTGTCGATGATCAGTGGGATGTTGTTCTCGCGCGCCAATTTGTCCAGTTTACGCACTTCTTCGTCAGTCAGTACGTTACCTGTTGGGTTGGTTGGGCGAGATGCACAAATTGCTGCGACGGAGTCATCGACGGTGAGCTTTTCAAAATCAACGTGATATTTGAATAGGCCGTTGTCGAGTAGCTCGATTTCTGGATGGTATGAGACAAAAATGTCTTCATCGATACCTGCATCACCGTAGCCAATGTATTCCGGTGCGATAGGCAACAGGACTTTTTTGTGCGAACCATCTGGCTGCTGACCAGCAAACAAATTAAATAGGTAGAAGAACCCGCTTTGGCTGCCATTCGTCAGGCTAATATTCTTCTCACTGATGTCCCAGCCGTATGTTTCACGAAACAGCTGTGCGAGCGCTTTGACGAACACGTCTTTACCCTGAGGGCCATCATAATTAGTGAGCGCGGCGACGAGTTCGCCATTGGCGAGCATTTCTTCACTGGCTTGGTGAAAGTAATCGAGCATGGCAGGAATGGCGGCCGGGTTACCCCCACCGAGCATGATGGCACCTGGCGTGCGTAGGCCATCATTCAAATCGTCCATTAACTGCGTAATACCTGAATACTGATTAAATTTTTCACCAAACTTTGAGAACTGCATGCTTACATATACCTAATTCATTGTGATTGCTTTATGTGTCTTGATTGCTGACGAAACATCAGCTTATAGAGTAATACTTGACCTTACCCTAATGTTATTACGACGCAAAGTGTGAATTTACTCGAAGAAGAAAAAAGTTTGTCATCAGACCAGATGGAGAGGATTTGGAATTAAAAAAGGGAAGCGAAATGCTTCCCTTGCTGGTGGAGTGAGTCGGTTATTCGCCAGTGTAAACAATCAGTACTTTGTCGTCTTGATATTGGCGTTCGAACGCGTAGTAGCCTTCTTGATTACGAGTGATGTGCTTACCTTGAGCAACCGCTGGGTGGCGTTGACGGAATTCGCCCAATTTCTGCCAATGTTGTAGTAAGTCTTCACGCTCGCCATGAATCTTGTCCCATGGCATGTCGGAACGTGTACCTTGGGTCGGATCGGATCCAGTCACGCCAAAGTCACGGGCAATCTCATCGCCATAGTAGATTTGTACTGCACCCGGTGCCAGCATTAACGCATTGGCGGCGCGAGCTTGGTCATCAAAGCTGCGGCTGCGTGCCGACCAAAACAGTTGAGTATCGTGCGAAGACAGGTAACTCAACACGTTGAACTCAGGATCGGAGTTAATACGTTCTGCATAGCGGCGGTAATCATTATCAAGTTGAGCGAAACACTTTAGCGCTTTTGGTGCCACGTCAGATTGGAACTCGAAGTTGATGATCGAATCGAAGCCGTTATCGAAATACGGGCTCTTCACCACGCTGTGTGCCCACACTTCGCCGGTCATCCAAAATGGCAGATCGTCTAGTGCTTTGTCGGGGTGGTTTTGTTTCCATTCGGCGAGGGCTTGAGTGGTACTTGCTTTGAGCTCTGCCCACGCTTCCATCTCAACGTGTTTGGCGGTATCGACGCGGAAGCCATCAATGCCGTAATCACGTACCCAATCCGATAGCCATGTGATCAGATGTTCTCGTGGGGTTTTCAACTCATCTTGCGCATTGGTGTTTTTATTGCGGAAGAAGTTTGGTAGTCCGGTTTTCTGCGTCGATTCGGTTTTGAGATCCGGTAGGTAGTTCAAAGACATGGTGATGTCGTTGTATCCCGGCGCATCGTAATCGCCAATGTCGGTGCGAATCCAATCTTTGCCCCACCATTTTTCCCACGCTTCACTATCACCGTATTTGATGTAGTCGTTGAAGCTGTGCCAGCTTTGTCCTGATTTTGGCTGCCAGTCGGTCCATTTTTCACCAAGTACTTGTTTGGCTTCTTGGTCATCAAGGTAAAGCTGACCAAAGCCGAATTCTTGCATGTCAGCTAATGTGGCGTAGCCGGTGTGGTTCATGACCACATCCCAAATCACGCGGATGCCTTTCTTGTGGGCGGTATCGACGAAGGTTCTCAGCTCATCTTCGGTACCCATGTTGGCATCAAGCTTGGTCCAATCTTGGTGGTAGTAGCCGTGATAGCCGTAGTGTTTAAAGTCGCCCTTATCGCCGCCGCCAACCCAACCATGGATTTGTTCCAGTGGTGAAGTTATCCAGATGGCATTCACACCGAGGGATTCGATGTAATCGAGTTTTTTCGTCAGACCCGCTAAGTCACCACCGTGGAAAGTACCAATCTCGTATTTACCGTCTTTGCTGCGACCGTAGCTGTTGTCATTGTCTGGGTTACCATTGTAGAAGCGGTCGGTCATGACAAAATACACCGTCGCGTTATCCCAGCTGAACGGTTTATCGGCTTGCGGTTCAACCTCTTCTAACAGCAATAGACCTTGGCTCATAGGGCCTGGTTGCATGGTGACGCTGCCATTGGCGACGGTGGTTTCTTGCCCGGTTAAGGCGTCACGAACAACAGTGCCATCAGTAAAGGTTTGGGCTACGTTGATGGTTTTAGCTGTGTCGGTTGCAACAGGGCAAGAATAGGTGATGTCCTGACTTTGTTTTGGTTTGATTTTAACGGTTAGCTCATTGGTGTCTGGATTGAGCGTGAAGAGGTAGGTATTGGCTTTGAAAATGCGCAACGGCATAGATGTGTCGGTTGCGCAGTTATCCATTTTTAATGGTGTATTGAATTTGATGCGGCTTTCTTCCGCTAGCGCAAAGCTGTTGCCACAGGTTTGTTTGCTGTCGGCAATGGTAAAGGTGTAGTTGCCTTTTTCTAGTTTTTGTTCTGCGACGAGTAAGCCGTCTGAGTTTGGTTCGAAGACGGCAGTATCGTCTCCAACGCTTAATACGATGGCATTTTCTGGAATTTGGCTGCAGGCGCTCAGTAGGCCGATAGAGAGTGCGAGAATTGTTTTTTTCATTGTGTCCTTCCCCCGAATAAACAACCCAGTTATAGCAAAACTGTGCCTCTACAATCCGAGCTCTGCACCAACAAGTTCAACGCGTCCCACCCTACAAATTTTTGCCTTGTTCACAAAATGAATAATAAGAACCGGTTATCTCCGTTTGAAGGCAACAAAAAAGGGAAGCTGACGCTTCCCTTTTACTTATCTCTTAATCACTTCGAAGAGTAATGAATTACTTTTGAAGCAAAGAAATGTCTGCGATCTGTAGGAACAGGTTACGCAGGTTGTTTAGCAGTGTCAGACGGTTCTTCTTAAGTGCTTCGTCGTCTGCCATTACCATTACGTTATCGAAGAACGCATCTACTGGTTCACGTAGGTCAGCTAGCTTGCTTAGGGCTTCTTGGTAGTTACCGGTTGCAAATGCTGGCTCTAGTGCTTCTGTCATGACTTCAACGCTTTCTGCTAGTGCTTTCTCTGCGTCTTCTTGTAGAAGTGCTAGGTCAATTTCTTCTGCTAGTTCGCCGTCGAATTTCGCTAGGATATTACCTACACGTTTGTTCGCTGCTGCTAGAGACTCTGCCGCTTCCAGTTCACGGAAGTGAGAAACCGCTTTTACACGTTGGTCGAAATCTGCTGGTTTCGTTGGGCGACGCGCTAGTACCGCTTGAATGATGTCTACGCTGAAGCCTTCGTCTTGGTACCAAGCACGGAAACGACCAAGCATGAACTCGATAACGTCTTGTTCAACGTTGTCGTTGGTTAGGCGGTCGCCGAACAGTGACTTCGCTTTCGCTACTAGGTCAACAAGATCTAGGTTGTAGCCGTATTCAACGATGATACGTAGTACACCTAGAGATGCGCGACGTAGTGCGAATGGGTCAGAACCTTTAGGCGCTTGACCAATACCGAAGATACCGACGATAGTGTCTAGCTTATCTGCCATTGCAACTGCGGTTGAAACGCCGTTTGATGGCAGTTCATCACCTGCGAAACGAGGCATGTATTGCTCGTTCAGCGCGACTGCAACTTCTTCTGCTTCACCGTCGTGACGAGCATAGTGCATACCCATCACACCTTGAGTATCCGTGAATTCGAATACCATTGAGGTCATTAGGTCACATTTTGCTAGTAGACCAGCACGCTTTGATTTCTCAACGTCAGCACCGATTTGCTCAGCAATGTAGCCAGCAAGTTCTGTGATGCGGTCTGTTTTGTCTTTGATCGTACCCAGTTGCTTTTGGAAGATCGCTTGTTCTAGCTCAGGCAGACGGTCGATAAGCGGACGCTTACGGTCTGTGTTGAAGAAGAACTCTGCGTCAGCAAGACGAGGACGAACCACTTTCTCGTTACCTTCGATTACGTAACGAGGCTCTTTTGATTCGATGTTCGATACGAAGATGAAGTTCGGTAGTAACTTCTTGTTTTCATCGTAGACAGGGAAGTACTTCTGGTCACCTTTCATGGTGTAAACCAACGCTTCAGAAGGCACTTTTAGGAACTCTTCTTCGAACTTCGCTGTTAGAACTACTGGCCATTCAACCAGAGACGTTACTTCTTCGACTAGGTCATCTTCTAGGTCAGCGATACCGCCAACCGCTGCTGCTGCTTTTTGTGCGTCAGCTAGGATGATTGCTTTACGCGCTTCGTAATCTGCCATGACTTTACCGCGCTCTTCTAGGATTGCAGGGTATTGCTCAGCAGAATCGATAGTGAACTCTTTTTCACCCATGAAGCGGTGGCCACGAATAGTGCGGCTTGATGCTACGCCTAGGATCTCGCCTTCGATTAGGTCGCTGCCCATTAGCATGGTTAGCGTCTTAACTGGACGGATAAATTGAGTCGTTTTGTTACCCCAGCGCATTGGTTTTGCGATAGGTAGGTTTGCTAGTGCTTTTGCTGCAAGTTCAACTACGATCTCAGACGTTGGCTGACCTTTCACTTCTTGTTTGAACAGTAGCCATTCGCCTTTGTCGGTTACCATGCGATCAGCTTGGTCAACAGTGATGCCACAACCGCGTGCCCAGCCTTGAGCTGCTTTGGTCGGGTTGCCTTCCGCGTCAAATGCTGCAGAAACCGCAGGACCACGTTTTTCAACAACTTTGTCTGATTGGCTTTCTGCCAATGCTGCGACTTTTAATGCAAGACGACGAGGTGCCGCGAACCATTTTACGCCTTCGTGAGCAAGCTCAGCGCCTTTTAGTTCTGCTTCGAAGTTTGCTGCGAATGCTTCAGCTAGAGTACGAAGTTGCGTTGGTGGTAGCTCTTCTGTACCTAGCTCGATTAGAAATTCTTTTGCCATGTGACTCTACCCCTTACGCTTGTTCTTTCTTACACATTGGGAAGCCAAGAGCTTCACGCGATGCGTAGTATGCTTCTGCTACTGCTTTAGTCAGATTGCGGATGCGCAGGATGTAACGTTGACGCTCTGTAACCGAGATTGCTTTGCGTGCGTCTAACAAGTTGAACGCGTGTGCCGCTTTCAAGATGCGCTCGTAAGCAGGCAGAGGTAGCGGTTTTTCTAGCTCGAGTAGTTCTTTCGATTCTTTTTCACACTGGTCGAAGAAGCTGAATAGGAAATCAACGTCTGCGTGTTCGAAGTTGTAAGTTGATTGCTCAACTTCGTTTTGGTGGAAAATGTCACCGTAAGTTACCTTGCTGCCGTCTGGCGCGATGTTCCAAGTTAGATCGTAAACCGAGTCTACTTCTTGGATGTACATTGCTAGACGTTCGATACCGTAAGTGATCTCACCAGTCACTGGTTTACACTCAAGGCCGCCAACTTGTTGGAAGTAAGTAAACTGAGTTACTTCCATGCCGTTTAGCCAAACTTCCCAGCCTAGACCCCATGCGCCTAGTGTTGGGTTTTCCCAGTTGTCTTCTACAAAACGGATGTCGTGTACAAGTGGGTCAATACCAAGAACTTCAAGGGAGCCAAGGTACAACTCTTGAATATTGTCAGGCGATGGTTTTAGCGCTACTTGGAATTGGTAGTAGTGCTGAAGACGGTTAGGGTTTTCACCGTAACGGCCATCAGTAGGACGACGTGAAGGTTGTACGTAAGCTGTCGACATTGGCTCTGGGCCAAGCGCTCGTAGACAGGTCATTGGGTGAGAGGTACCCGCACCCACTTCCATATCTAGCGGTTGAACAATGGTACAACAATTTTGAGCCCAATAATCCTGCAGCGCGAGGATCATTCCCTGGAAGGTTTTGATATCGTATTTTTGCATAAGTCAGGTTCGCGCGATTCTCTAGTTACTCATTAATTCGTCTCGTATGCCGAGTTTTTCAACTCAAACAAGGGCGATAAAGAGTAATTACGGTTGAATAAAATAACAATCAAGTATAACCAGATATTGAGCATGGGAGTAGAGCTAATCTTGATTAATTCGTGGGCAATTTTCTCCTTTAATGAATTTTTACCGCGTTATCTGCTGTATTTTTCCTAAAAGGGAGTTTTCACCTGCTTTGACTCTTGTGATGCGCAACAAAGGTGGCTAGAATTGCGCCTGTCTTTGGGGAGTAGCTTACCTGATGAAGTCTCTGTTTCATCCGGTTCGTTCGTCAACATAATTGGTGCAAAATCACCATGGCGTTCGAGACTTGAAGCCTTTCAAGTTTAGCAAGACCTTAGACAAATCATCACGAACCGGGGTGGGGCGTGAGGTTTGTCTATGGTTAAAATAATTATCCCGCCCCAATGAGCATGTCGTGAGCGTTTTAGCTATTTCAATTACTACTGTGGCGTTAGCAGAAATTGGCGATAAGACCCAATTGCTATCCCTATTACTTGCCAGTCGTTACCGCAAACCCATTCCCATTATTGCAGCCATCTTTTTGGCGACCATTGCCAACCACGCTTTAGCTGCATGGTTAGGCGTGGTAGTGGCCGACTATCTATCTCCTGATGTTTTAAAATGGGTGCTGGTGGTCAGTTTTGTTGCCATGGCCGCTTGGGTTCTGATCCCAGACAAACTGGATGACGACGAAGAGATCTCGAATCGTGGACCATTCATTGCCAGCTTTATTGCCTTCTTTGTCGCCGAAATCGGTGATAAAACTCAGATTGCGACTTCCATTCTAGGCGCGCAATACGCGGATGCGCTGAGTTGGGTCATACTTGGCACTACCATTGGTATGCTGTTGGCCAACGTACCAGTGGTGTTGATTGGTAAGCTTTCAGCAGACAAGATGCCATTGGGTTTGATCCGTAAAGTAACCGCTATTTTGTTCGTGTTGTTGGCGATTGGTGCGGCCTTCTTTTAATGGTTTGAAGCGGATAACGTAGCCTGAAAAGGAAAAACGTTATCTGCGAACAATCGTTAAAATGGTGCGAATTATCAATAACTAGCGAATTAGTGGCGCAGCTCAAACTCTGACTTAAAATCGCTCCGTAGCGTGACGGATGACATATTAGTGTCATACTTGTCATGGTAGTTTAATGGTGTGAATGATAGCGAGAGGGCAAGTTTATGCTTACACGTTACATGGGGATGACCCCAAAGAGTCAGAGTTATTTATTCACCTTTGGTTTGGCGCTGTGCTTGTTAGCGATGGTACTGACTGATATGTGGTTGCCGATTGTGGCAGGGACGTTCATTCTTACTGGCTTGACGGTTGAAGCGTGGATTCGGGTGGCGCACATTATTCCAATGCATGAAGAAATACGTGCGATGCAGAAACAACTTAACAAACTCCAATCTGAAGTTCGCACACTAGAATATGACGAATAAACAAACGGCAGCCCACTGGGCTGCCGTTTTTGATCTCACTGAGATTATTCCAAACCTTTCTTAATCAGGTACTGATAAGGCAGTTGTTCTGTTTGCGCTGCAATCAACTGGTGATCCATAAAGCGGCAGAAACTCGGAATATCTCGAGTTGTCGATGGGTCGTCCGCTTTTACTAGCAAAACCTCACCATCTTGCATGTTGCGAATTGTCTTCCTGACCATCATCACTGGCTCTGGGCAGCGCAGTCCTTCCGCCTCTAACGTCTTTGTTGCCAGTTCAGGATTAAAGCTCATAGTGTGATTCTCGTAACTAACTTAGCGGTGAATTTTACGTTCGTTGAAAAAATATTCAATAACCACTTGGCAAACGGATTTTTTTATTTTACCTTAAATTAACAATTTGGTAACAACTGGCAAGGAGAGGCGATGTTAACAGCGTTAGACAGACTCACGATTTACTCAGTGCTGTGTTTTATCTCGTTCTGTGCATTGGTACTTAGAACGCCAGCTGAAACCTCATTGATGCCTTTAGCAGGCATGAGTGCAACCATTATTGGGATTTGGATTGAGATGCACAAATGGTCAGGTGCATCAGAGCAAGAGAATTAGCGCCTCTTGCCTCAATCAAACATGATCAATACCGCTCACCTATTTTTACCAACACTTCATTCCGACACTATCCCCATTTTTCTTGGGCTTCCCCGCTGAAAGGCGGGATTTTTTTTGCCTGAAGAGTACAATTTGATAAAACCCTCGTATTGTAAGTGGCAAATCGTGGAACTAGAAGACATCTATCGCCGAGATCTGAATTTATTAGTCGCGTTGCGTGTACTGATTGAAGAAAGCAGCGTCAGTAAGGCGGCAACTCGCCTTAATTTAAGCCAATCGGCGATGAGTCGTGTGTTAGGGCGATTACGCGATCTGCTTGGTGATCCGCTGTTTACGCGCCAAGGTCAGCACTTGATCCCAACCCAAAAAGCGCTAGAAATTGATCGCTCTTTAGGTGAACCGTTGGAATCGCTGCGCCAATTGTTGTCGCCCGTCGAGTTCGATCCTCAGCAGTGCGATCAGACGTTCACCATCGCGACCACGGACTACGCTATGCAAACTATCCTGCCGTTTGCTTTACCGCGCATTTATCAAGAAGCGCCGAATGTGTCGTTTAACTTTTTGCCTTTGCAGCATGACCGTTTATCCGATCAGTTGACTTATGAAGGGGCCGATCTCGCCATTTGTCGCCCAACTGGCCCCGTAGAGCCGCTGCGTAGCGAGATTCTTGGTCGCGTTGGCGTGTTGTGTTTACTGTCCAAACAGCATCCTTTGGCGAATCAAGAGATGAGTTTGGACGACTATTTGAGCCACCCTCACGCGATGATTGCCATCAGTGATGGAGTGAAAGCGTTGATTGAGCAAGCTTTAATCGACAAGCCGCAACGCAAAATGGTGCTGCGTGCGTACCATTTAGAAGCTGCGCTGGCGATTGTGGATACACTACCTATCATCATTACCGTTCCGGCAGATTTGGCGTATCTGGTTGCTGAGCGCTATGACCTAGTCGTAAAACCGTTGCCATTCCAATTTACGCCTTTTGATTATTCGATGATTTGGCATGCGCGCTGTGAGCATTCTCCTGCTCAAGAATGGCTGCGCTCCGTTGTGCGTGAAGAGTGCAGCAGGCTGATTGCAAAGCGAATCGAAGACATGGGATTGAACTGATAACAAAAGAGCCAGCAACGCTGGCTCTATTTACGTGAAGTGCTGATTTGTAGCTTGATAACTATCGCTTGATAACTATAGCTTTATAGCTACAGCTTGATGACTATAGCTTGATAACAATGCGACCGGTTACTTGGCCGTTGGTAATATCTTCGGCGTATTTTGGCGCTTCAGCGAGCTCTACTTCAGTACACGCTTGCTCGAAGTAGCTGTCTGGTAGTAGCTCAACCAGTTTTTCCCACGCTGCGATGCGTTTTTCGGTTGGACACATCACGGAATCCACACCTTGCAGACGCACATTACGTAGGATGAACGGCATTACTGTGGTTGGCAGGTCAAAACCGCCAGCAAGACCACACGCCGCGACGGCGCTGTTGTAATCCATTTGCGCCAATACTTTCGCTAGCACTTTGCTGCCAACGGTGTCGACTGCGCCAGCCCAAATTTGTTTTTCTAGTGGGCGTGCAGGCTCTTCAAATTCAACACGGTCGATGATGCGACTTGCGCCCAGTTTTTCTAAAAGTGGACCGTTTTGTTCAACACGACCAGTAACGGCTGCCACTTTGTAGCCCAGTTGAGCCAGAAGCG
>NZ_JAPEID010000028.1:0-70216 GCF_028823755.1 Vibrio sp. VP6 | reverse complement strand
CTTTCGTCATTTTCGACGTTTGAAAATTAGATGGGATTTGTATTAAATCTCAAGTCGGTCGCGCTCCCCGACTCTAAGCACAATTAAGAAGCCCCGTTAGAGATAGCGAGGTTTTTTATTTCAGCGCAAACTGGAAATGATAGAGGTTTAGCAAATCCCCCCGGTTGAGATTCCCTCCAAACTAGGCGCCCTTGTTTTAATATTCAGCACACAATCACTCAATACAAGGTTTGTTCTTAAATGAATGATCTTTAACATACAGACGTTCCATTAAGGCTTTCGAACCTATCAAAGTGACGTTTTCTAAAGCAGCAAGCCTTAAACGCTGTGAGATTGAGTGGCTGGCAACTTGAGTTTTAGTGTTGCACACCTTGCAGCTATTCAACTTCCCTTTTCTCTAGTTCATTCAGATACAAAAAAGCCCAAGCGATGGGCTTGGGCGTTCTTACATTTAATGTGTTTGTCGAGTGTATTAGAACTCTTTCGGTGCGAAGCCAGTCATCACGTCTAGGCGTAGTTCTTTACCCATTTTGGTCATAGGGTGAACGATAACCAAGCCGCGTACGCGTTTCTTCAGTTTACCGATGTCTGCCTGTTCTGCTTTAGTGATTTCACGAGAGAATGGCATATCTAACAGGCTTTTACGTTCTTTATTTAGTTCGTATGTTTGTTTGTGCTTAAGTTGATTAAGCTTCTTTGTTAGATCTTCAACTTCATCCGTGAATTTAGAAATCATTTCGTGATCACCACGAGAACGTGCTGCATCCAGTTTACGTTGGCAGGTATCTACGCGGTTATGCAGCTTTTGAATATCAGTTTTAATGCTCATGGTAAATAGACTCAATTTTTTAATGGTCGAGGAGTATAGCATAGCTGAAAATCTACGCTCTACTATCCTCCTCGATTCTATGTTTAGTTGATTAGTTCATTCCCTGAAACTTGGCCGGAGAAGAAGGCTTCTACGTTGTTCAATGTCACAGATGCTATGTTATTCAGCGCTTCGTGAGTTAAGAAAGCTTGATGACCAGTGAACAGAACGTTGTGACATGCCGATAAGCGGCGGAAAACATCATCCACGATAACGTCGTTGGATTTATCTTGGAAGAACAAGTCCTTTTCGTTGTCGTACACATCTAAACCAAGAGCGCCAATCTTACCCTGTTTAAGTGCTTCGATAGCGGCGACAGAGTCGAGTAACTCACCGCGGCTTGTATTGATGATCATCACGCCATCTTTCATTTGAGCAAAAGCGTTTTCGTTCAATAGGTGGTAGTTTTCTTCGCTCATTGGACAGTGAAGAGAGATAACATCTGCATTGGCGTAAATCTCTTCAAGAGAACAGTATCGTGCACCCATTTCTAAAGCGAGAGGATTTTCGTAAGGGTCGTAGCAAAGCAGTTCCATCCCTAAGCCTTTAAAGATTCGCATCGTAGCGATACCAATCTTGCCTGTGCCGATAACGCCAACAGTTTTGCCGAAAAAGTTGAAGCCAACTAATCCTTCTAAAGAGAAGTTGGCATCACGGGTGCGTTGATACGCTTTGTGGAGACGACGATTCAAACACATCATCAAACCGACGGTATGCTCGGCGACCGCTTCGGGAGAGTATGCAGGCACTCGCACAACTTGAAGGCCAAGCTCTTTAGCCGCTCGTTGATCTACTTTATCGAAGCCAGCACAACGCATCGCAATGAGTTTTGTTCCGCCCAAAGAAAGTTGTTTTAGAACGGGAGCAGAAAGATCATCATTGACGAAAGCGCACACCACGTCACAACCGTGCGCCATTTTTGCGGTTTTTTCGGTGAGTCGAAAGTCGTGATAGTGAAATTCGAAGTCGCGATTGTTCTTAATTTTATTAAAAGAGGCTTCGTCGTAGGATTTTGCACTAAAAAAAGCAATGTTAATCATAGTTCCCTCCCAAAAAGTATGGGTTTTATAAATAAATCTACTTATAAAGTAATGCAACTTAGGCCTAATGAATAGTGAAATCTTTGCTTAAATCTCAGTAATATCAAGATGCGATTAGCACCGTCTTTTTTACGTCTCAACGTTATAATCAGATTGCTTTGTGAGCATCATCTGACTAGCATAGCTTCTCTTTTATTTCCTTCTGACTCTTGGTTTGGGCGTTCTGGTAATGTCGATAAAATGGTGTGCTTTAATTCTGTGTGGATTGGTTACGTTCAGTACGCATGCGGCTGTCGATCTGGTTAAAGTTGATAAATCGAAACGCAGAATGTACTTGATAGAAGATGGCATCATACTAAAAGAATATCGTATTGCATTGGGTGCCAGTCCTAAAGGCCATAAGCAAGAAGAAGGCGATAACCGAACGCCAGAAGGCAGTTACACGCTCGATTACGTGATTGAGGATTCTGCGTTCTATCGCTCGGTGCACATTAGCTATCCCGATGCTATTGACACGTTAGAGGCGCACCGGAGAGGTGTCTCCCCGGGTGGGAACATTAAAATTCATGGTTTAAAGAATGGTGAGACGCAAGATCCTAGTTTTATTCAGAGTTTTGATTGGACCAACGGGTGTATTGCGCTCACCAATGAAGAAATGGATGAATTCATCCAGCTTGTCACCATGGGAACACCGATCACGATCGAGTGGTAGGACTCGTTATCCCACGGGAGCTTTGAAAGGTTACTGCATAAAACGTTTTGGATGGTCACTAAAAATGCCATCTAATTGCGGAAGGTGCTTGAGCTTATTCGGGTTGTTGACCGTGTAACACATGACCTTATAGCCCGCTTCTTGCAGCTTAATGATCTGACGCGAACGAACCCAGTTAATATTTAGGTTACAGCTGTACGCTTTCACTTCATCTAACAATAGCCCGTCTTTTTTTGTAAAAAACTCACTTAAAACACCCAAACGATAACCTTCGCAATGCTGGTAAAGTGCTCTGATGACATCATGACTAAAGCTTGAGAGTAAAAGGTTCTCTCTAGGCATTGAACTTTCGGTAAGCACTTTTGCAAGCGTTTGTGCGACTTCATCCGCTGGATGGCGGTCTACTTTCACTTCAATATTCAGATTTAGACCTCGCTCAGTAGCCAAACTTAATAGCTCCTCAAGAGTCATGATATTTTCGCCAGCAAAATCTTCGCTGAACCAGCCACCGAAATCTAATTGTCTTAGTTCTTCCAACGTATGAGCATCAACTCGCCCTTTGCCATTGCTGCATCGATTTAACGTATGATCGTGGCAAACCACAAGTACGTTATCTTTTGTTGGCTGAACATCCACTTCTACCCATTTTAGGCCGAGATCAATTGCAGCTTGAACGCTGACTTTTGTATTTTCTGGGAACGAGCCGGCAACGCCGCGGTGACCAATTAACAGAGTTTCCATTTTGTTTGCCTTCTTGGATTAGATGTCCAGATTGTACTCGCTTTTGGCCATTGATATAGAGGTGAAAGGCTTCTTCAGGGCGGTAACGTCACGATTCAATGGTGTAATTTTCATCAAGCAAGCATGGTGCAGAAATGAAAGACTAGATTGGTAAGAGATTCTGAGCTACAAAATGACGTTGGACTTTTATGCTCTTGCCGCTCATTTTTATAGAGCGACGTATCTTTCAAGAGCCGCATTTTTTCAGGGAGAGTAAGATGAAAATTGGTGTGATTGGCGCTGGCGCCGTTGGAGTTGGTGTTTGCAATTATTTGCTCACGCTAGGCAGCGTCAGTGAACTTGTTCTGTTAGACCAAAACTTAGAAAGAGCTGAAGGGGAAGTCTTCGATTTTCGTCACACAGCGGCGTTAACCTTTTCCAAAAATACCCGCATTATTCCTTCAGATGATTACCTCGATTTGTTAGGTGCCGATATTGTTGTGATAACGGCAGGTGCGCAAATTCAACAAGGACAAACACGTTTAGATATAGCGGAAATCAACGCGAAGATTGGCGTCGAGATCGCTAGCAAAATAGAGCGTGTTGCACCAAAGGCGGTTTTGATTGTCGTGTCCAACCCTTGTGACATTGTTGCTCATTTTATTACTACCAATACAGGCTTTGAGCCAAACAAAGTGATCAGCAGCGGGTGTGTTATCGATACAGCCCGCTTGATGAGCATTGTTGCTAACCGTGTGGATCTTGACCCTAAAAACATATTTGGTTATGTACTGGGAGAGCACGGAAGCCACTGTTTCACACCAAAGAGTTTGATCTCTATTGCTGGCCAGCCTGCGGATTATTATTGCGATACACACAATATCGAGAGAATCGATGCTGATGAGTTGCTCGAAGCGGTTAAGCAAGCGGGTTACGAAATATTTCGTCGCAAACATAATACGGTGCATGGTATTGCAGCCAGCGTATTTCGAATCATTCAAGCCATCAAAATCAATGAGCGCTCTGTGTTGCCAGTTGGCACGATGATGTCGGGTCAATATGGTGTGAGTGGCGTCGTGCTAAGTCTACCGACAGTGGTCGGGAAAAAAGGTGCAGAGTCGGTTCTTACTCACCCGTTTACAGAAGAGGAGCTTGAAACATTACACTCTATCAGTATGAACTTGAGATCCATTGTTGAGAATGTCGCGCAATCGACAGGTTTGAAGTGCTGATTGTAAACAAAGAAATTCTCCGTTTTGCCTTATATAGCCTACTGTTTAGTAGGCTTTTTTGTGTCTTCCAAACAGAGAAAAGCCCCATAAACTATGGTTGTTTAATTTGCAAATGAGTAATAGAATGCGAACCATTTTTATTTAAGTGGTAATTTGGCATGTCTCGAGTTCTGATTGTTGATGATGACGTTCCTTTGTGTGAGCTTTTAGAAGTAGTTTTGCAAGATGAAGGATATACCGTCTCTTCTGTGCATTGTGGTGAAAGCGCGCTGCAGTACATGGAGAAAACGCCAGTCGATTTAGTGTTGCTCGATGTGATGTTGCCAAACTTAAATGGGATGCAAGTTGCTCGTCGTATTTGCCAACGATTTGCTACGCCAATTCTGATGCTTACAGCATTGAACGATGAAAACTCGATGCTGGATGGTTATCAAGCGGGTGCCGATCAATACATTGGTAAGCCATTCAACGTCGCTGAGTTGCTAATGCGCATCAAAGCGATCTTGCGTCGAGTGGGCTTGGAGCGTCAACGCCAAACCATTTGTAATACCGCCCAGAGTATCAGTGATCAGCTAACCAGCTTACCGTTGACCAGCACTGAAGCGGAGCTTTTGAGCCATTTGGTTAAGAATCAAGGCGTGGTGATCTCCAAAGCAGAGCTACAGACAGAAGTGTTGAAAAAAGAACTCAGCCCGTTTGATCGCAACCTAGATATGCACATCAGTAACATTCGCCGAAAATTGGTTGAAGCGGGCTTATCTAAACAGCACATCAAAACGTTTCGAGGCAAAGGCTACAGTTATTTAGAATCTGTGGGCGCGTGATGAAGCTGGTGTGTCCATCCTACATAGCAAAACGCAAAGACAGCCTTGCGTTTAAGCTTTTCAGTTACATGACCGCGATAGTCATCAGCATTTTGCTGGTGCAAGCGTTAGCGGAACAAGCCTTGGTGAAAGCCATGTTGAAAGTTCCAAATAGCGTCAAAATGGAAATGTTGGATCTTGCTCACCAAGCCAACGTGCTGATTGAACATGGCGACATGGATGAGTTGGCTGATTGGGCGAACGCGCAGCAGTTCTATTTGTTTGTACTGAACGAGCAGCTTCAACCAGTGACGCATCGTCTCATGCATCCACATTTTGAATTTAAGCTCCAATTCAAACGCAGCATTGATGATCAATTGGAAGACAAAGTGAATCGACCAATCATCAGCATTCCATTGGTTCAGCAGCACAACTTAGTCATTCAACTGCCGCATCGCTTACATCCTGCGAATGACTTCATACTGTACTTTTCCATTATCAAAGTGGTAATTGCCGCCGTGATTTTGGCTTTGTTCTCGCTTTTAATGGCACGCAACTTACAGCAACCGTTGGACAGACTCAGAGAGGCGAGCAAGAAGCTTTCTAACGGCGATTTTAATGTCAGTGTTGTGCAGGAGCTAAAGTCCAACACGCGAGAATTTAATGAACTCGCGCAAGATTTTGACCACATGACGAAAGAGATTCACTCGCTAGCGGAGAAGCAACGTCTTTTGATTCGCGATGTGTCCCATGAACTAAGAACGCCTCTTGCTAGACAGAATTTGGTTTTGCACCTTTTGCGTAAACGAGTTGGTGAAAGCGAACAAGAACTAGTGACGCGGTTGGAAGACGAAGCCAAAGAGCTGAATCATCTAATCAGTGACATTTTGGAATTTAGTCGCCTTGAGAATGCTCGCTACGACAAAGAGACCAAGCGTAGCGATCTTGAAGTGCTACTAGCCCCACAAGTTGAGCGTTGCAAAATCGATTTGAGGGAATCACAGAGCATTGTATTTATTTCACGTGTGACCGAGCCGAGAGCTTACTGTGAAGATACTCTCGTGGTGCGTTGTCTGAATAATCTAGTTGGCAACGCTATCAAATACGCGGGTGAAGATGCTCGGATCGAAGTGACTCTGACTAATCAAGAAATCAATGGGCAGGCTTATCTGGTTACGTCTGTCTCTGACGATGGGCCTGGCATCCCAGAGAACAAGTTATCCGATATCTTTAACCCGTTTACCCGCTTGGATGCCTCGCGAGACAAAAAGCTTGGTGGATACGGCCTTGGACTGGCGATCGTTAAGGAATCGATGCGAATGATGGGTGGTTCCGTCAATGCAGAGAATCGTTCTCAAGGTGGTTTAACCGTGAGTTTGGTGTTCAGACAATAACGGGTAACAATGAAGTGAACTCGATTTGTGATCTGGATCTCGTATGAGCGGTTCTTCATCAGAGAGTTCTTTACAAAACTTTGCAAATGCAAAGAATGTAAATTTAATGCAAATGGTAATACTTATCACTTATATTCACTCGCAAAATAAATAAGAGGGAATCACATTCACTGAATGTGGGACCCGAAAATAATCGGAGTGAAAGGATATGTTTACTAAGAGCCATTTGGCATTAGTGATCGGTGCGGTGCTAGCAGCGCCTGCAGTGGCAAACGTTCAAACAGATGAGCACCTAGTTGTAGAAGGTCGCGAGTTCGGCTACAAAGCTGATACCAACAGTACAGCGATGCGTATGGAAATGACGCAGCTAGAAACTCCGGGACAGGTTGCGGTCATCGACGAAACCGTCATCGATGAGCAACGCGCAAGTACACTAGGTGAAGTGTTACGTAATGACGCGAGTGTAAGCGCGGGTGGAACTAGCCGTAACCGTGAACGTTTCTCGCTACGTGGTTTTGAACTAAGTAGCTCTGATGGCTTCTTACGTGATGGTCGTCAGCACTGGTCACATTACCGTCAGCCAATTGAGCTTTTAGAGCGCGTTGAAGTGCTAAAAGGTCCATCTGGTCTACTTTATGGTAAGTCTGAGCCGGGTGGCTTAGTAAACATGGTTTCTAAGAAACCAACAACACAAACACAGGTAAGCTTGAGCCAAGATATCGGTTCAAACGAACATTCGCGTACCGTACTTGATGTAAGTGGTTCTTTAAATGACGCAGAAACGCTACGTGCTCGCGCTATTTTTGCGAAAGAAAACTACAGCTCTTGGCGTACGTATGGCGATGGCACAAAGCCGCAAACTGACCGTGTTGTGGGTGGCCTAGTTGTTGAGTATGACATTACTGAAAACATCATGGTGTCAGCGCATTATGACCGTACAAAAGACGAAGGTAGCGTAGATTCAGGTGCTTACATCGTGGACGGAAAGCCAGTTCGTGGTGATAAGTACATCTGGGACGCTCAGTGGTCAAAAATTGATAACGACGTAGAAAACTACGGTATCGATATTAATGCTCAAGTTACTGATAACGTGAATGTGAAAGCGGGTTACAACCGTCAAGACTTTAAGCGTTTTGATGTAGAGTCTTACCCTAAGTTTGACAATTATGACAAAGAGGGTGTGATTCGACATAAAGGGAACGAGCGCACAGATAACTGGGTATTCGATACCGCGTACTTAGACGTGACAACCAATTTCTCTTTGTTGGGTACAGAAAATACGTTTTTGGTGGGGGCAAACTACCTCGACTACAAATACGACCGCTTTATGGCTTTCCATGCAGGAGAGGATGTAGCGGCAGGCACGACAGTTACTCGTCCTGGAACCGTACGCTCGAAAAAATACCCAAGAGGCGAGCATGACACTTGGGGTATTTACGCGCAAAACATGATGACGATTAACGATTACTGGCAAGTACTTGCGGGTGCTCGTTATGACGAAAAGCGTGAAGATTCGCTAACAGAGAACCAAGTTTCTCCAAAGTTAGGTGTGATTTTCCACCCGACATCGAATGGTTCGATTTACGTGCAATACTCTGAGAGTTTTATGCCGCAAGGTGAAGTCAGCAACGGTAGTCGTATTTACATCAATGATGGTGAGAAACTCGACGCTGAGCGTGGTATCTCTTATGAAATCGGTACGAAATGGGAACTGTTTGATCAGCGTTTATTTGTATCAGGTGCTGTATTTGATATCACGTTAGAGAATATCTCGCTAGATGTTGAAAGTGGTAAAGATGCTAGTAATCAGCTCCTACATAAGAAAACGCAAGGTGGTGAGCAAGTTCACAAAGGTGCTGAGTTAATGGCTCAAGGTTTTGTGACTCCAGAGTTGTCGCTAACCGCTTCTGCAATGTACTTGGATGCCGAGTTGAAGAAGGCAGAAAGATTTGAAGGCAACCGCCCTGCAGATGTGCCAGAGTTCTCGGCAAGTCTATGGTCTAGCTACAAGGTTCAGGACAATACGAACCTAAACCTTGGTTTGATTTATGAAGGTGATCGCTACGGTGATGCAAAGAACACCTTCAAGAAAGATGGCTACGCTCGCATTGATATGGGCGTGTCATACAAACATAAGTACGATGAAAACTTGGACATCATCGCTCGATTCAATGTCGAAAACTTATTCGATACTGACTACCTCGCAGGTGGTGGTAGCACGAACGGTGATCAAAAAGGCGCGAGTGGCGTAGTGGTTGGAGAAGAACGAAACTACATGGCGACAATCCAGTTCAAGTACTGATAACAATTTGATTAGTAAAGGGGAAGTCCGGTCTTCCCCTTTAGTCGTTTTTAGGAAATAGCATTTAAACTCGTATGAATCTAATGAAATCAAGTATCGCTCTGTTGATCTCATCCGTTTTGATTCCTGCCCACGCAGCGAATTTAAACGATGCACAAGCAGTGCAGAGTAAAACTAACCAAGCATCAGCGGTTAGCCAAAAACGTATTGATGCAAGCGCAGAAAAGTCTCTGACGCTGGAAGCGGAAATCGAACAGCTTCAGGAAGAAGTCAGCAACTTGAAGATTTATCGTGATCATCTTTCAAGTTTGGTTGAAAGCCAACATCAAGAAGTGAACAGTTTGAACGAGCAAATTGAGCAGATTGCTCAAACTCGTCAGGGTGTCGTGCCATTGATGTATCACATGCTTGAAGGACTCAAGCGCATAGTGGCCAGCGACAAACCTATTCGTAAAGCTCAGCGTGAAGAACGCATTGCGAAGCTTGATGATCTGATGACGCGAGCCGATGTTGCCGACGCAGAGAAATTCCGTCGAATCCTAGAAGCCTACCAAATTGAAATGGACTACGGCACCAAGCTTGGTATCTACCAAGGCAAAATTAATCTAGATGCTAACGAAAAAGTGGAAGCTGATGTCCTTTACTTGGGCCGTGTATCTTTGGTTGCGCGTAGCCTGTCTGGTGACAAATTCTGGAGTTGGTCGCAACAGAAACAAGCTTGGCAGCCTGTTGGTTCGGAACAAAAGACCGAGCTAGATAAGGCGTTTGCTATGGCAAACAAACAAATTGCACCGAGTATGTTGACTCTGCCAGTGTCACTAACGGTTGCGGAGGGCAAGTAAATGATCAAGAAATGGCTATCGGTTGCTCTTATCTCAACCGCGGCGATGATGCCTCACACGACGTTCGCGAGTGATACGTTGTTGCAAAAAGCGCAGCAAGAAAATCGTCAGCAGCAAACGCACAATGCGTCACGTGAATCGGGTTTCAAGAAAACCGAACAAGAGCTGCAAGCAATTAAAAACAAGCTTGTTGCTGAGCGTGCAGCCCTTCAAGCCGAAGCTGATACATTAAGCGTCACGTTTAGTGAAAATGAAGCGGAACTGGCTCAGCTAGAAGAAAAATTGCGTTTAGAAACGGGCAGCCTAGGCGAACTATTTGGTGTTGTTCGTCAAAACGCGAAAGAGCTTGAGTCAGAACTGAAACACGCAGTGACAGGCGTAGATGCCAACTCATATCAAAAAGACATTGAAGCTATTGTCGCGGCGAAGTCTCTACCGACGTTGAAGCAATTGCAAGCGATGTGGCGCAGTATGGAAGAGCAAGTTACCGCAAGTGGCGAACTGGCGAAGGTCTCTTTCACTTTGCTCGATGGAGAAGGTAAAGAACAGAAAGTCAACGGTGTTCGTCTTGGCGCAATGGCACTACTTGATGACAATGGCTATGTGAAATGGAACGGCCAGCGTGGTGACGCAGTGAACTATTTGCGTCAGCCAGAAAATGGTCCGACTGCGAGCGCATTCACCAACGGCGAATTGGATTCGTTAGTTATTGATCCATCGCGTGGCATTCTTTTAGAACAACTAGCGAACTCGCCAACGCTGAAAGATCGTCTAAATGCGGGTGGCGTAGTTGGTCAGATCATCCTTGTTCTATTGGCGATTGGTTTGATTATCGCGTTGGTTCGCGGTGTGTCTCTTTTCATTGCTCGCCAAAAAATCGCGAAGCAGCTAAAGAATCCAACCAAAGCAGAAGATAACCCTCTAGGTCGCGTTCTTTCTGTTTATCAAAACGACAAACATCGAAGTGTCGAAGCATTAGAATTGCGTCTACTTGAGGCGGTGGTTGATGAGCAAACGCACCTTGAAAAAGGACTATCGATGCTCAAACTGCTTGCAGCGCTGGCACCAATGTTAGGTCTGCTAGGTACGGTAACGGGCATGATCGAAACATTCCAAGTGATCACTCAGTTTGGTAATGGCGATCCAAAAGTCATGGCGGGCGGTATTTCGATGGCGTTGGTGACAACGGTTCTCGGCTTGGTAGCCGCAATGCCACTGCTTCTGGCGCATAATGTGCTGAGTTCTCAAGCCGAGAGCATTCGCAACATTCTAGAAAAGCAGGGTATTGGCTTAGTTGCTGAACAAGCAGAGCGCGATATGTCTAACAACAAAGGCTACCGTAACACGATAGCGGAGAACGCAGCGTAATGGAGCAGATCCTACTCAACACTTTGGGTTTGATCAGTGAGGATTGGGCCAATACCTTGATGAGCTTTATGCAGCAAGGTGGCCAAATCCTATGGTGGTTGGCTGCCGTTGTAGCGGTGTGTTGGTTACTGGTTATGGAGCGAGTGGTTTACTTAACGACGGTATTTCCGAAGGTAAATAAACAGCTTCGTGAACAGTGGCAGGCACGGTCAGAGCACCACTCTTGGTATGCACATCAAATCCGCGATGGATGGATTGCAAAGGCACAAATCGAATTGCGCCAAAATCTTTCAACGATCAAGTTATTGGTGGCCATTTGTCCCATGCTTGGTCTGTTGGGTACTGTCACTGGCATGATTACCGTTTTTGACGTGATGGCCTCACAAGGCAGCAGCGATCCAAAATTGATGGCTTCGGGCATCTCTTTAGCAACGCTGCCTACTATGGCAGGTATGGTGGCGGCATTGGCGGGCATGTTTGTACATGCTCGTTTAAGCAAAGTATGTGAACGTAAAGCGATCCAATTAGAACAATCTTTAAGGAGTCAGAAGTGAGACTCGGACGCAGACCAAATCAACAAGACGAAGCTCAAGTCGATTTAACATCGATGCTTGATATTGTATTTATCATGTTGATTTTCTTTATTGTTACCAGCTCTTTCGTGCGAGAGTCTGGCGTGGAAGTGAACCGCCCTCAAGCATCGAACGTGGTCAGTCAAAAAGACGCAGGTATTTTCATCGCCATTACGGCAGCAAACGATGTATACATCGACAAACGCTTGGTCGATCTGGAACGCGTAGAAGCATCTATTGAGCACCTATTGCTAGACCAGCCAGATGCATCGTTAGTGATTCAGGCTGATGAACACGCTTACAACGGCACCGTTGTGAAAGTGATGGATGCCGCTAAAGGTGCTGGCGTGAAGAACATTGCACTGGCAGCGGAGAAACCTTAATGGGTAGGCTGTTAATTGCGTTACCAGCGTCATTATTGATCGCCGTGAGTTTGTTTAGCTTTATGGCGTGGATGGTCGATAATGGCAATCAACGCGCACCAAAACCGTCTGAGGCAGTGCGTTTTGATATGGTCATGGTTGAAAACGATGCCGATGTGCAGCGTCGTCAACGTTCAGTACCAGAGCAGCCAGAGCCACCTCAAGCACCAGAGCCGATGGAGCTGTCTCAAGCCAACACGCAAGTTGAGCCGATGAGCCAAGTAACACCGATCAGCGCGCTTGGGTTAAACACGGCGTTAGATGGTATTGCGATTAATGCGCCAAACCTAAAGGGAACCATGGGCAATCAACAAGCGTTACCGCTGTATAAAGTTGAACCTCGTTACCCAAGTAAAGCATTAAAACGCAAGGTTGAAGGCTATGTGATCATGCGCTTTACGATTGACACGACAGGTCGTCCAAAAGACATTGAAGTGATCGATGCAGAGCCAAAGCGTATGTTTGAAAAAGAAGCCATTAGCGCGTTGAAGAAGTGGAAATACCAACCCAAAGTTGAAAATGGTGTGTCGATTGAGCAGTTCGGACAAACCGCAAAAGTGGAGTTCAAATTAGGCAAATGATGAAGAAATTCTTAATCACAACGCTGCTTAGTTTGACCGCAGCCAGTGCGATAGCTCAAGAGCTTAGCCAGTACACCGCATCTAGAGTGCAGCGTGCGCACAGCCTAGCTCAAGAAGAGAAGCTTAAAGAAGCGATCTCAACTCTCGAATCGTTAGACCTATCGCGTGGTTACGATCAAGCGTTTGTTGCTCGTATGCTTGGTATTTTTTATTGGCAGAATGAGCAAGTTAAGCCAGCTATCAAGCAACTGGATTTCGCGGTAAGCAGTGGTTTATTGCAAGACGAGCAAGCGTGGCAAACACGTAAAATGCTAGCGGATATTTTGTTGAACGAACAACAGTTTGCTAAAGCCTTGCCTCACTATTACGAATTGAGTAAAGCCGTACCTAAAAACCAGAAAGCTCATGAAGTTTGGTTGCGCATCGCACAATCGCATTACCAGTTGAGCCAATGGAATAAAGTGTTATCAGCGATGGGTCGCTACGAGAAGTTTGGTCAGCCAGATGAACTCGGCCCATTGTCGATTAAGCTTTCGTCTGAACTGGAACTCAAAAAGTGGCAGCCTGCTATTGTCACCATCAAACGTTTGATTGCAATTGAGCCTGAACGAGTTGAGTGGTGGCGTCAGCTCGCTTGCATTTACGTGTCGATGACAGCAAACGCGCACTAGATGTAATGGCTTTAGCCAAGCTACAAGGTGTCGCGCTCAGTCAAGATGATCTTAAACTGCTGGCACAGCTTTATGCGAAACGTGGAATCCCAGAGCGTGCTGCTTTAATTATGGAGCAGTTGGAAGACCTTAACGTCGATAGCCAGTTAAAAGCTCAGCAGGCGACCTATTGGCAGATGGCAAAAGAGTGGGATAAATCCATCGATAGTTGGCGAATTGCCGCGAAGTTGGATTCTAAATACTACTGGAACTACTCTCAGCTACTTGTTCAACAAGGCTATTACCAACAAGCATTGGCTGCTTTGGATAAGGTAAAAGGTCGTAATGCTGACGTCGCGCTCATCAAAACCAGAGCCTACTACAAGTTGAATCGATTGGATGACGCATTGGCGAATGCGAAACGTGCGAATGAAATCAAACCATCGAATCAAGCCAAGAGTTGGGTGAAATACTTAACCCAACGGCGTAAAGCGGAAGCAACACAAAGCTCTTAGCGCAGAACAAATGAAAAGACCCGAAGTCATTCTCGGGTCTTTTACTATATGTAGAATCTGATTTTAAACAGAATTACCCATCAACTAGTTGTTCGTAAAAACGCAAAGCATTAAATGGTTTTGAAAAGAATGGGTTGTTTAAAATGTACTCTTGATCTTGTCTGCGTAGGGCTTCAAATTTTTCTATTGAGTTAGGTATGATAGAAAACGTTAACTTTTCTGTGACTTGGACTAGCTTTAGCGTCGATGCTCTCGTCGAATTATGCTTTGCAACCAATAGCTTATAGGCGAGCTGTTGTTTTTCTTGTAGGACGCAATCTTCGAAAGAACGTTGGCTCAGAAACGGTAAAATAGGGCGTAACAAATCATGATTGGTTTTAGCGAACGCCAGCGTTTCTGCATCAGGCTTGTTGTCTTTAGCTATCTGCTCGCATTGTTCTATTTTCTCTCCGTATGCACTTATCGATTGGTTAAGGCTGATAAATACTTGGTTTTCAAAGCTATCGCTTGCACAAGTACTTGACGAAACAATCAATAGAGTGAGAGCAGAATTTTTTAACTTCATAGTTAATCTCATCGCCTATACTATTTTGACTAAGTAAAACTCATTAGAACTTTGCCATCATTGCTTATAGCGAATGAAAAGTCGGTAATTTATGGTGAAATTGGGATGAGACTGGAAATTTAACCTTTCCAATTTGACTAGTTTGCCATCTAACCTATTTGTTTCCATTTCTTTTGGAGTAGATCTAAGTCGCTCGACTAGACCTCAACTACCCAGCAGTTTTTAAACGTAAACAATGTAAATTAAATGCCAATAAGAATGATTATCACCTAAATTATGCTCCACATTTATTGGTGATGATTGTTTTCTATGTTGCTTAAAAGCAAAGGTGTTCAAACGTGGGCGCGCCGTCTACATATCTATATTTCGATGGCTCTTTTATTGGTGACGCTGTTTTTTGCGCTCACTGGCATCACGCTAAATCGTCCTGAGCTGTTTGAGCGAAAAGAACCCATCATTCAACAGCACACCATCATCATCCCGCCGCAGACCTTGTTTTTGAACGGCGAAAGCTTCCAGCCAAACCGCGTTGCACTCATTGACTTTTTGACCCAAGAAGTGGCTTTACGTGGCACTCCATCTGCTTTGGACGTTTACACCGAAGTGGATCAAGGTGAATTGGTGCTTGGCGAGCTCTCTCTGGATTTCAAAGGGCCCGGTTATAACGCCACGGTTTTCGTTGATATGACCACTGGCGACGCCGATATTGAAACCACCAATTATGGTGCGATCGCACTGCTGAATGATCTGCATAAAGGTCGTAACAGTGGTGATGTTTGGAAGTGGTTTATCGACATCACTGCACTACTGATGGTGTTTTTCGTCCTGACCGGTGTATGCCTGTTATTGCCGAAGAAAAAGACGTTCAGAACATCACTACAGTGGATGAGCTTTGGCTCGTTGCTGTCGCTCGTCATTTATTTTGTTGCTGTGCCTTAACAGCCAGTTGTAGAGAAAAGCTTATGTTGAACACAGGCAAGTTACTTCGCCAAAACCTAGTTTGCAAAGCGGCGTTGGTAGCGGCTTTAGCACCATGGCCAGTTTTGGCTGCGCCTTTACCTGATGCTGCCAAAATCGACTTTGAATTTGAATTGCCGAAGATCGATACCTCAATGTACGCCCGTCCTTACGTCGCAGTGTGGGTTGAAAATGAACAACGTCAATCCGTTAAAACCATTCAGCTTTGGGTCGGTAAGGATGAGTGGCTCAAAGACATGCGCAGCTGGTGGCGAAAAGTGGGTCGTTATGATCGCGATCTGATTGACGCTGTGACGTCTGCGACTCGCCCTGCTGGGCATTATCGATTTGTTTGGGATGGTACTAACGACGCAGGCGAACGCCTTGAGCAAGGTGATTATACCTTACATGTTGAGGTCGTTCGTGAACACGGTGGTCGCAACTACTTGCGCCAAAAAATGACATTAGCGGACAGTGAGGTGCGCTACCAACTCAAACCAACTCAAGAGACGGGGGTCATCACCGTCAATTACCAAGTTAAGTGATAGAAGGACACAACAATGAAAACCAAAATGAAAGCAGTGGCGTTAGCAAGCGTAATGGCAATGGGATTAGCTGCAGCGACAACGGCACAAGCGCATCCTCGTTGGGTTTTGCCTTCACACTTTACCGTTTCTAAAGAAGGTGGTGATTGGCTCACGTTCGATGTGACTGCTTCTCATGGCACATTTGTATTCGATAAGCCAGCAGGTAGCGAACAAGCTTTTGTCATCATGCCGGATGGCCGCTCTGAGCGTCCGAACTTTGTAATACGCGGTAAGCGTCGTTCGATGTTCGATTTCTTCTTTGTTGAAGAGGGCACGCATAAGGTTGCGATCAACAATGAGCCGGGCTACTACACCCAGTACAAAGCAGGTCGCCGCGATACTGTGAAGTGGGTTAGAGCCAATAAAGCTGAGCGCGCTGATGTGCTACCAGAAAAAACGCGTGATGTGGTCACTCAGCTAAGCTACACCCGCGCAGAAAGCTACATCACGGTCGGTAAACCAACAGAAAAAGCGTTAGAAATTGAAGGCAAATTGCTAGAGCTAAAACCGCTGACTCACCCATCTGACATCATTGAAGGGGAAGCGGTGACGTTCCAGTTCTTCTTCAATGGCAAACCTCAACAAGGTGTGACGGCAGAGATCACGCGTGAAGGAACGTTGTATCGCAACCATCAAGAGCAAATTGACGTGGTGAGTGATAAAGACGGAAAAATTACTTTTACGCCAGACGTGGCAGGGCGCTACCTAATGAAAGCGAACTACAAAGGGGTGCTGAACAATCATCCGCTAGCTGACAAAACCAGCGCGAATGTACATCTAACGTTTGAAACTCTACTCAACTAATCGAATTAGGCTCAGCAAGCTCTGAGCCATTTTGGAATCAACATGAACAACACTTCTATTCTTAAAGCTGCTCTGCTACTGGCTGGATTTTCTTCCTTTCACGCTTCTGCTCACTTTCCTCTAATGAGTTGTCATTTATCTCAAGATAAAGTGATTTGTGAAACTGGCTACTCTGATGGCTCAACCGCGATCGATTACGATGTCGAAATGTACGACTACGAAGATAACCTCATCGCCAAAGTCAGAACAGACAAGCGTTCTATTGCCGAGTTTTCTCATCCAAAGACTGATTTCTACTTGGTTTTCGATGCCGGTCATGAAAGCCCAGTTGAAGTGGATGTGGTTGAGCTGAAAGAGAAATGATCACACAAAAAGTTCGTCCCGATAACGGTAGCCGAGAAGGAAAATGGGTGGCACTTACCATCGCTGGTATTCTTGCTTGCGCCAGTGTTTTGATGCCTCTGCACCAAGTTGATTCTCCCTATTCTGAAGTGCTTTCTCATCAAATTCGAATCACGGACTTGCACCAAGAAGAGCTCGGTTTGATTGCCGAGCTAAAACTGGCGCATGAAGAACTGCGCGATTTACACGCAGAGTCCGGTACTTGGCCAGATACGGAAGAGATGGCGTCACTGTGGATTGCCCCCTTTGTTCAAGATCAAAACTGGAAGCGTAAAGGTTCGCATCAATGGCAGAGCATTGGTGACGGGATCTATCTGGGCATCAGACAGAGTGAGCAAGGGGCGGCTTCAATGATTCTAGATAGTCGTCAAAGCCACGCCGACATTTGGCTAATCGATGCCCATGGTTTTGCGCCAACCCCAACATTGAGCGAAGAAAGCCATCGCCATCAACAGGGGTGGCAACAGCTAATTCTCTCTTCTCCATCTTCTGCTCACCTTTCGCACACTTAACTCAATTCAAAGAATACATATTATGATCACACGTTCGCTTTTACGTTCCATGTTTGCATCTTGCGCTTTATTGGTCGCTAGCACGTCCAGTTTCGCGAGTGACAAAATGAAAATTGGTATCACGCTTCAGCCTTATTTCAGCTATGTGCACGCTGTTGTTGGTGACAAAGCGGAAATCTTGCCGCTGGTGGATGCTGGCTTTAATCCTCATAACTACTTACCGCAACCGAATGATCTAAAACGTCTTAATGAAATGGATGTCATTGTGGTGAATGGTATTGGCCATGATGATTTTGCATTGAAGGTGATCAACGCGTCGCAACGCGATGATCTCGTTGTCATTGAAGCCAACAAAGAAGTTCCGCTATTGCCAGCAATGGGACAATCAGTTGGGCAAGGCGCGGTGAATCCACATACGTTCGTTGGGCTCTCAACAACGATTCAAAAGGTTTATACCATCGCGAGCGAGTTGAGCAAACTCGACCCTGACAATGCCGATTTCTACCGTAAAAACGCGCGTCAATACGCCAAAACTTTTCGCATGATGAAACGTGATGCCATGTTGTCGTTGGGCGAGTTGGACACGACGGGTATGAAGGTTGCGACAACGCACAACGCATACGGCTACATTCTGCAAGAGTTTGGTGTGGATGTTGCCGCAGTGATTGAGCCAGCTCATGGCGTGGAGCCGAGCGCGAGCCAACTGCAAGAGACGATCGAGAAGATCAAACGATCTGGCATTGATGTGTTGTTTTACGAGCTGAATATGCCAAATCGCTTTGTTGATACCATCGAAGAAGCGACAGGAGTTAAGCTCTACCGTTTTTCTCACATGACGCATGGGGAATACGAAGCGAACAAAGTGGAAGTTGAGATGCGCGAAAATGTTGAGACCTTGATTGAAGCGATGAAGTTCGTGGCAAGCAAACACGCACAGGAGAAAGCGTAATGCTTGGTCCTTCTATCTCGATAGATAATTTAAGTCTCCAATACGGTGACAACGTGATATTGCAAAATGTCACGACAACCTTCGAGCCGGGCAAGTGCCATGTGATCATGGGTCCAAATGGTGGAGGAAAAACCTCGTTGTTGCGCTCCGTACTTGGACTTACGCCTTTTACTGGCGACATTTCCGTTCACTGGCCGAATAAGACTCACAATAAGCTTGGCGGAAACGTTGGTTATGTTCCTCAAAAAGCGATGTTTGAAGCCAGCTTACCGCTAACGGTGATGGATTTTGTGTTGCTGAACCAAACACGAATCCCACTATTCTGGCGCCGTAAAACCAAACAAACACAACGTGCGTTGGTGCAATTAGATCGCGTCGGCATGGCCGCTCGCTCAGATCGTCGTATGGGGCAACTTTCTGGTGGTGAGCAACAGCGTGTGTTGTTCGCTCAGGCTTTGTTAGATGACCCAAGCTTATTGGTGTTGGATGAGCCTACAACAGGGATGGACGAGCAAGGTGTGCGTTACCTTGAAGGGTTGATTCATGAAGTTGTCGCGCAGGGCAAAACGGTGTTAGCGGTTCATCATGATGTCACTGCGGTGCGTCGCTTAGATGCAGAAGTGCACGTTGTTAACCGTCAGATTGTGGCGTCCGGACACCACTCGGATGTTCTGAGCCCAGATCGTATTGAAACACTATTTAAGCACTACACAACCAAAGTGGAGGCGGCGTAATGGAGTGGTTACGAGCACTGGCGGTGAGTGGTGTAGACGCTGGATGGTTGAGCGACAGCTTTGCGTACGCTTTTATGGTGAACGCGATGGTCGCTGCGCTGATTTTGGGGCCGCTACTCGGCGGGCTGGGTACATTAGTGATTGCTAAGCGTTTGGCGTTTTTCTCCGAAGCAGTAGGCCACGCAGCACTGACGGGTATCGCTATTGGTGTTTTACTTGGTGAACCGCCAGAAAACCCAATCATAGGGTTGTTTAGCTTCTGCATGATCTTTGCGTTGCTGCTGCACTTCGTGAGAAATCGCACCAATGTACCTTATGACACGTTGGTCGGTGTATTTCTGGCGTTAGCTCTGGCGGTCGGGGCGGCGTTGCTGATGTACGTCGCACGTAAGATCAACATACACATGCTAGAAAACGTACTGTTCGGTTCGATTTTGACGGTGACTGATAGAGACATCACGTTGCTTGCAGTGAGCTGCTTGATCATCCTGCTGCTGCTGATTCCGACATTTAATCGCATTTTGCTCACGTGTATCAGCCCAGATATTGCTCGCGTGCGTGGCTTCAATACCAGCTTTTACGATTACCTATTCGTCATGATGATCACTTTAGTGACGATCGCCGCAGTGAAGATCATTGGTGCCGTGTTAGTAGGTGCTCTGCTGTTGATCCCTGGTGCGACAGCTAGGTTGCTCACCAAGCGAATGGGAAGCTTTGTATTGCTTTCTTCTCTGCTTGCGACGGTTGCTTGCTTGGTTGGCACCATATTGCCAATGGAGCTCGACTTACCGGTGCCATCGGGCGCGTCGATCATCATTGTTTCCGCTGCTTTCTTCTTAACTGCAACGGTATATCGAATTATTCGTAAGGCGTGACCACGCTTTTACATACCCAACTTAAGTATCTCGACATGAAAATGAAAACTCTTACTTTAGGTTTAGGATTGATGGCGGTGAGTACATTGTCATCATTGGCGATCGCCAAAGATATTTTAACCAGCATCCCTGTGACTTACATGCTGTCGGAGCAACTGATGAAAGGAACGGGCGTGGAAACCACATATCTGCCTCCCAAACGCTATGGCATTGAACGCGTGGCGAATTGGTTTGCCACTAAAGGTGCAAACCAAGTTTCAGAGGCAGGAAAGAGCGCAACCGTGGCCATCACCATGAGAGCCATTTGGGACCAGGACCCGACGTATGTCTACGCACGACAAGGCAACATTCGTTTGATCGAAATTGATGCGTCACAAGCGATTTCCCCTAGAGCTCAAGGCGTTGCGGCCTTAAAGCTGGAAGATGGAGCCACATCTAAATACGTTTGGTTGAACCCAAGTAATTTAATTCGTATGACAGCGATTGTCGGTGACGATCTGCAAAAGTTGTATCCGCAGTTCCAAGAGCAAATCCAAAGTAATCAACAAGCATTAATGCTTAGCGTGCGTGAGTTGATTAACCAACAACAAGCAGTGATATTTGAAAAAGAGATCGATTCAATCGTGTTGATGAGTGAATCACTAGAAGATTTTGCTTCAGGAAACCAACTTTTTGTCGTCAAACGTCAGTTCAAACCAGAGTTAGAATGGAGTGAAAAAGACAAACTATCTTTAAAAGCTCAGTTTGAACAAGATAAAACACTATGGTTGGTGACGGATAAAAAACCATCAAAAATCTTAACTTCTTTGGTATCACCGGATCGCATACTGCAAATTGATAATATTGACCGCTGGGGCAGTAAGGGTATCAAAACTGAGAAGCCACTCGCACGGTGGAAGATGTAACACGTAAAATGCCACAGAAGTAATGATAGGGAATGAAAAGTTCCCTATTTTTTTGTGGCGTAGTTCAAGAATTGAGTACAAATAATACCAGTTGCATAAGAAAGTGTTTGTTTCATTTATATTTCATTACTACTTTGTTATCTGTTCGTTGCGAACGATTCAGTTTTATTCTGTTTTGAAACGAACCGGTACAAACAACTATACGGATGTTAACAATGAAAATGAAAACTCTAGCCGTTGCAGTGGCGGCACTAGCATGTGGTTCACAGGCCTTCGCAGCAGAAGTTTATAACAGCGATGGTACATCTTTATCGATTGGCGGTCACGTTTCTGTTGGCGTGGGTGAGTATTTCGAAGATGAAGTGAAAGTTCACCAAGTGTCTCCGCGTATCAACGTGGCGGGTAAAAAGGACATTGGCAACGGTGTTACTGTAGATGCGAAAGGTGAGTGGGCTCTTAACTACCTTAAAGGCGGAGAGCAATCTTTCTCTACTCGTTTGGGTTACATTGGTGCAACCCATGAGCAGCTTGGTCGTGTTGTTGCTGGTACTCAGTGGGCACCTTATTACGATGTTGCGGGCGTAGCGGATTTGCCAATCGCGTTTGCTAACGATTTCTTATACGACAATCATAATAATCTGGGTACTGGTCGTGCTGAGAAAATGATCAGCTATCGTAAAAGTTTCCAATTCGGTGAAGGTTTTGCTTTCAACCTTGGCCTAGGTTGGCAGGGTGAAAACGATGACACAGGGTTGTCACTTGTACAAAACCCGAGCACTGGCCTTCCTGAGTATGTTTCTAAGGGAAACAAGTATGACCAACGTGGTCAAATCGCACTAAGTGGCTCTGTTGCGGGCTTCGGCATTGGTTACGTATACAGCGGCGGTGATGTTGAGATCTCTTCTTTAGGTACTAAGTCAGCTGAATCACACCTATTCTCTGTAAATTACGGTGAGTACGGTTCTGGTCTATACGCAGCTGTTGTTTACGGCATGAACGATTACTTCTACGAGATGCGTGAAGAGACATCTCAGCTTGAAGGTCTATTGGCGTACGGCGTAAATAACTGGACGTTCAGCGTTAACTACGAAGGCGTAGAAGACGACAAAGACAACAAGACAGTTAAGAGCGAAACAGCACTACAAGCTGAGTACTCAGTGACTCCTTCGTTCGTTACTTTCGTTGGTTACCAATTCGACCTAGGTAATGACTACAACAACGAAGAGAACGATTACTGGACTCTAGGCGCTCGTTACTACTTCTAATAAATAGGACAGTTTCTACTGCCTAAACACATTTATTGTGTTAACGCCTACTCGTTGTGAGTAGGCGTTTTTCTTTCCGCTTTGGTGGTGATTTCCCCCTAAGCAGGTGGAATGAGGTTTAGGCTTAAATTGCTTCTCTGCTTCGAGAATATGTCCAAACAAAAATGCCCGCAGTGTGCGGGCATTTTTATGAGTGGCGTGTATACGCTTATTTTTTATCGAGCAAGTCGAGGAAGAACGCGTATTCCAGTGCATCTTCTTTCAAACGTTTGAATCGGCCAGATGCGCCGCCGTGTCCTGCTTCCATATCGGTTTTGAACAACAAGACGTTATCGTCGGTTTTCATTTCACGAAGCTTGGCTACCCACTTCATCGGTTCAAAGTACTGCACTTGAGAGTCGTGTAAGCCTGTTGTCACCAACATGTTCGGGTAGTTTTGCGCTTTGACATTGTCGTAAGGCGAATAACTCAACATGTAGTCATAGTATGTTTTGTTGTTCGGGTTACCCCATTCATCATACTCATTCGTGGTGAGTGGAATCGATTCATCAAGCATCGTTGTAACAACATCGACAAATGGAACATGTGCGCCAATACCGCGATACAACTCAGGGGCTTGATTAATAATGGCACCCATCAATAAACCGCCAGCAGACCCACCAACGGCGAAGACTTTGTCTTTCGCGCCGTAGCCTTGCTCAACCAAACCTTTAGTCACATCAATAAAGTCGTTGAAGGTATTCTGTTTGGTGAGTTTTTTACCATCTTCATACCAAGGTCGGCCTAGCATTTCAGAACCGCGAATGTGAGCGATTGCAAATACAAACCCACGGTCTAGCAGACTTAGTCGTGTAGAGCCGAACGTCGGTTCGATGGTCGCACCGTAAGAGCCGTAACCGTATTGGTAAAGCGGATTTGTACCATCTTTCTTAAACAAGTCCTTACGATACACCAGTGACACAGGGACCTCTTTTCCATCACGTGCTTTGATCATGATGCGCTCTGATTGGTAGTTATCCGCATCAAAGTCACCCAATACAGGTGTCTGCTTCATGATTTCAGATTCGCCCGTTTTCAGATCGAAGTCGTAGTAGGTTCCTGGAGTAGTCAAGCTACTGTAGTAAATGCGAACTTTTTTGTTATCCAGTTCGAAGTTGCCTGTTAAGTATGCCGCGAACGCATCGTCATTAAATGTGAGCGGGAATTCTTTTCCTGTTGAAAGCTGACGCACAGTGACGCTCGCTAGACCGTTAGAGCGCTGCTCATAGACGAGGTGGTCATCGAATAGCTCGAAGTCGACAAGTTGAGTATTGTCGTCTGCGGCAATCACGTCTTGCCATTTAGAACGATCGTGTATCTCCTCTTGCTTAACTTTCATCAAACGGAAGTTGACGGCTTGATAGTTGGTATAAATGTAATACCAATTGTCTAGCTTGGAAATGCTGTATTCAATGCCATCTTCACGAGGGTAGAACGGTTCCGCCTTCGCTTTAGGATTGTTCGCATCGATGATGGAGACGCCGCTGGTCTCTGTACTCGAATGCCAAATGTAAACGTCGTCACCATCTTTGCTTTTGCTTAGTGAGGTGTAATAGGCGCTGTCGGTTTCTTCAAAAATCAGCTCATCACTGCTTTGTGGTGTGCCTAATACGTGACGATAAACTTGATAGCCTAGCAAGGTTTGTGGATCTTTTTTGATGTAATAGAAAGCGTTGTTGTCGTTCTGCCATGCGACAGCGCTTGACGCCCCTTCAATTTCATCTTGTAAGTAATTACCTGTGGTCAGATCTTTAATCTTAATGGTGTAAACACGGCGGCTTAATGTGTCTTCGCCATACGCCAATAAGTTTTCATTCGGGCTGACGTACAGGCCACCAATACTAAAAAATTCATGCTCTTTCGCAAGTTCATTGACATCTAAGATGACTTGTTTGTCTTTACCAGCAAAATCTTTCGCTCGAAGATGAACTTCGTACTCGTTATCTCCGGTAACTTCACTTGAGTAGAAGTAGTTTCCTTTACGCACAGGAACGGAATTGTCGTCTTTTGCTATGCGACCTTTAATTTCTTCAAATAGCTCATTTTGAAGAGCTTCAGTGTACTTGAGAACGGTTTCCGCATACTGATTTTCTTGCTCTAGGTGCTGCAAAATTTCTGGATCTTTACGCTCGTCGTCACGCATCCAGTAGTAGTTATCAACGCGAGTATCACCATGAATGGTCATCGCGTGAGGGATTTTTTTTGCAACCGGGGCTTGAGTTTGCTGAGCAACGATCTGTGATTGGGAATATTGAGTCATGGTTGGAGTTCCTTGATTGCTGCATCCGGCGATAAGCGCGACCGATACGGCCAACGTAGTTAAAGTGAAACGCATCTGTTTATCCTTATATTTTATACCTAAGTTGCCTCATCCTGAGGGTATGGACTTTGGTTTCATTGAGAGTTTTCAGGCTGGTCACGCTTTTGTTTTAGAGAGCAGAAATGTGGTTCGAGAAGTGAATACTCTCACCATTTCTGAACGGCTCATTGTTGTGACCTGTTGGCTTGAAAACGCATTGTGTAAGCAACTGTTATTTTTAACAAATATCACTTCTAAAGTTAAATCATTCTCATCAATAAATAGAGGGAGTGTGATATGAAAAAAGGGACACACTATTTCGTGTGTCCCTTTTCAATGTTTTGGTCAGATTGAAATGGCGGTTAAATGACTTGTGGCATTTCGTTTGAGTGATCGTGCGCTCTGTGTACCCACAATAGGCCAAGCATCGCGACAATTGACATTGCCATCATCAAAACTCCAAGCGGCATTTGGTTATGCGCTGGGAATAGCGATGCAAGCAAGGTTGCAATACCGGCGCCCAAGTTCTGCATGCCACCCAGAGTCGCACCAGCTGTCCCCGCGTGGTAAGGGAACGGAGCAATTGCGCCTGTTGTTGCTGCAGGGAACAGGATGCCCGCACCTAGGAAATAAATAGTTGCACCACCAATTAACGTCAGTGCAGTTGTTACGCCAAACAAGCCTGGGATTAATACGATGGCTGAACCGATAAAGATCGACACCAAGCCAATATTTAACGCACGACGCTCAGAGCGACGCTGCGCGATATAGCTAGACAAACCTGCCCCCACTAAGTAGCCCGGGATCGGCAAGATAAACAGCAAACTTACGGTAGTGGCTGGTAATGCCAATACACCACCTAGTAATACCCCAGCAGCTGCTTCGAACACACCTACGCCAGCAAACGTCGCAACTAGGCAGATTAAAAAGCCTTGGAAGCGGCGGTCAGACAAAACGTGCTTGTAGCTTTTTGCCACTGGTTCGAACTTGCGTTTCTCTTTTGGCAGAGTCTCCATCATGCTGGTCATCATGGTAATCACCACCGCGATGCCGAACAGGGCTAGAAATAGGTAGCTAGAGCGCCAACCAAATGCTTCTGTTAGGTAGCCGCCAAGTACTGGTGCCATTAGTGGTGAGAAAATCACGCACATGCTGATCAAGCTGTTTGCACGATGCAGCTCAGCACCTTCAAAGCAGTCGCGAGTTAGAGTTCGTGACATCGCGCCGCCACAACCGATCCCCAAACCTTGAATGAAGCTACCAGCCAAGAACCACTCAAATTGGTGTGCAAATAGCGCCACCAAAGTACCTAGGATGTAGATAAGTAGACCGACGATGATGATCGGTTTACGACCTAAGCGGTCTGATAGCGTGCCGTACGCAAATTGAGACAAGCCATATGGGATCAGGTAACAAGCCATCACTGCTTGAAGTGATGACGCAGATACCAAAAACTCACCCGCCATATGACCGATTGAAGGCACGTACATTGTCTGGGTCATTTGACCCACGGCAGTCAATATTGCGATTAAAAAGGTAAGTTTCGCTAATGGAAACGAGGCAGACATTTGCGTATCTCTCCAAAAAATTTAAGACGTAAAAACCCTTAGCTCTCCAAGTCGAAGTGCCAATTTATTGCTGGTGTTACGGGGTTATTTGCGCGAGATATTAGTGCTTGCCTATACAATTAGCAATCTAAAAGTGTGAACTTGAGCAAGATAAAAATCTATGATTTGGATTAGAAAAACTAATCATTATTTTGTGGGAGTAAACGCATGATGCTATTTTCTCAATTCAGGGGAGGTTTCTATGTCGATTCGACATATGGTTATTGCTAGATCATTGGTTCTACTGATAAAAACAGTAGATGAGAAAGTACCAATCTTTAGTGTGGGAAAAAGCGATTTTAGGTGAGGAAAAGGCTTAACAAGCCGCGATAAAGAAAAAGGGAGCCGAAGCTCCCTTAGAAATGATTATGTCTATTCGCGGCCAGATGCGTATGCGTAAAGCATTTCTAGTGCGATGGTTGCTCCCGCTAGTGCGGTAACATCGCTGTGGTCGTATGGAGGCGATACTTCTACAACATCCATACCCACGATATTCATGCCGGCTAAGCCACGAATAATTTTCAGCGCTTTGTCTGAGTTCAAGCCACCACAAACTGGTGTACCTGTTCCTGGTGCAAAGGCTGGATCCAAGCAGTCGATGTCAAAAGTAACATACACAGGCTTGTCTGCGACGGTGCGACGAATCTCTTCTAAGATCTCGTTCACCGACATGTCATTCGCTTGCATCGCATTAATCACATTGAAGCCGTGATCTTGCTGTTTGTACTCAGTACGAATACCGATTTGTACTGAGTTCTTCGCTGAGATCAAACCTTCTTTCGGCGCATGGTAGAACATCGTACCGTGGTCGTATGAACTGCCATTTGCGTAGGTATCCGTATGAGCGTCAAAGTGTATCAAAGCCATTTGACCATGATGCTTTGCGTAAGCACGTAGGATAGGCAGTGTGATGAAGTGGTCACCGCCCAATCCCAACATGGTTTTGCCGCTTTTTAGAATTTCACTGGTTGCCGCCTCTAGACGGTAAGTGAAATCTTCCGCATCACCGCAATCGAACACAAGGTCGCCCGCGTCGATCACTTTCAGTTTATCCAATACGTTGAAGTCCCAAGGGAACTTCTTACCTTCCCATGCCAAGTTGACTGAGGCACGGCGAATTGCATCTGGACCCATGCGTGCGCCTGGACGACCAGATGTAGCCATGTCCAGAGGAACCCCTAGCACCACAACGTCTGCGTCTGCCGATACCGGATTACGAATGTACGGTAGACGTAAAAACGACATAGAGTTGGAGTAAAGCGAATAATCGGTTTTAGTAAACAAATCATTCATATCAGAAGTCCTCTAAATAGGTGTATCCCGCTAGACCTTGTTCTAGTTCTGCTAGGATTTGTGCTTGTTCATTGGCTTCAACTCGTTGGGAAACCAATTGTTTGTAATTGTCACGAATCGCATCCACGTCGATATGAACGTAGCGCATCATGTCTTCTACACTATCACCTTCATTGATGTAACTGATCTCAAATTGACCGTGTTCATCAACATTGACTACTGCACTGTGGGTATCACCAAATAGGTTGTGCATATCACCAAGGATTTCTTGGTATGCGCCTACTAGGAAAAAGCCCATTAGGTACGGTTTGTCTTTGCTCCAAGCTGGTACAGGTAGCGTGCTCTCGATGCCTTGACCATCAACGTAGTGATCGATCGCGCCATCAGAGTCACATGTGATGTCCAACATCACCGCACGACGCTCTTCCGCATCGCCAAGACCAGAAAGTGGCAGAACAGGGAACACCTGATCAATACCCCAAGCATCTGGTAGAGATTGGAAGAGAGAAAAGTTCACGAAGAACTTATCTGCAAGACGTTCGCTCAGCTCGTCCAGAATCGGACGGTGGAAGCGATTCTTAGTGCTCATCTTGCGGCTTAGTTCGAAGTAAATACGCAGTGACAGTTGTTCTGCCCACGCACGTTGCTCCAAGTTAAGCACGCCAGTTGCGAATTGAGAGTGTACCTCTGCCAAATCACTTTGGGTATCGTTGTAGATCTCAATTAACGCACGAGCGTCTGTACCATCTTGTAAGTTTTCCCAGTTTCGCCACATGTTTTGCAGCAAAAGTGGAGCATCTACGCCCAGTTCATGCACTTCTTCCGGTTGGTATGTTTCGGTACCAATTACATTCGAAATCAATACAGCGTGGTGTGCTGTCAGTGAACGCCCGGATTCAGAAATGATCACTGGCATTGGTTGTTCGTATTGCTGACACACATCGCCCACTGTGTTGACGATATTACGCGCGTACTCTGCAAGGCCGTAGTTCATCGAGTTCGATGATTGGCTGCGTGTACCGTCGTAGTCGACAGCCAAACCGCCGCCCACATCGAAGTATTCGATGTTTGCACCCAGTGCGCGTAGTTCGCAGTAGAAACGAGCAGATTCGTTCACACCATTACGTACGTCACGGATGTTTGCCATCTGTGAGCCAAGGTGGAAGTGAACCAATTGCATCGCATCTAGGCTGCCTTCGCGTTTCAGACGTTCAATAACGCTGAGCACTTGCGATGCAGACAAACCAAACTTCGATTTTTCACCGCCACTTGCTTGCCATTTCCCTGCACCTTGAGATGCGAGGCGAATGCGCAAACCAAGGCGCGGTTTTACGCCCAAGCTTTTCGCTTCTTCTAGCACCAGATCCAGCTCAGATAGCTTCTCTAGTACGATGAATACTTTGTGGCCTAGCTTTTCACCGATCAGTGCAAGACGCACATACTCACGGTCTTTGTAGCCGTTACACACGATCACGGAGCTGCCTTGTTGAGCCAATGCAAGTACTGCCAACAATTCTGGCTTGCTACCCGCTTCAAGACCAAGCTGTTTGGTTTCTAGTTGAGCTTGGCTCGCTAGAATTTCATCCACCACTTCACGTTGTTGGTTTACTTTAATTGGGTACACCAACAGGTATTTGTTTGGATATTGGTATTCTTCAATTGCTTGGTTGAAAGCGTGGCAAATTCCATGCACACGTTGGTGCACGATTTGCGGGAAGCGCACTAATACAGGCAGATTTAACTGCTGCGCTTCTAGCTCATTTACAATGGCACTGAAAGGGATTTGATGTGCACGATCACTACGAGGTGATACGTAAACCTCGCCTTGGTCATCAATACCGTAGAAACCTTGGCTCCAGTAGTGAACGTTGTAGTCCGCGCGGATGCGGTCTAATTTAGTTGCTTTTTCCAACTCGATTCTCACAAAAATGTACTTAAGTCCTTAATTAATTAGAAGGAAAAGTACAAAAAAGCAAATCATGAGGTATTAACCTCATACCCTGACACGAACTCCGTGTGCGCGCATTAACGGATAAAAGTGCCTCTGAGTCTAATGATTAAAATCTATCATCTCGATTATGATTTGTTGTCGTAGTTGGGTGTGAACATTTGTTTACCGGAGCGTCGATTCTGCTGTTATAGTTGGTCTGACCAGCAAGGAAGCGGTCATGAAAAATCTCACTCAAATAAGGACATATTTTGCAGCTGCACAGAATTCAGGGATACATTCAGACCATGTATCTCGCCGAATATCCCGATAAATTAATGTTGCTTGATGGTGCAAGTCGAGCAGACATTCCTCACCTTAAAGATTTTATTGAACATCAACTCCATCGCCCTTTTTCTGACCTAAAGTTGGTCGTTGTGACTCATATGCATCCAGACCACGCTGGTGGCGCGCACAAGCTGCGTGATTTGACCGGATGCAAAGTGTTAGCCGCAAAGCGAGAAAGCCAGTGGTATGACGGTGTAGATGGTTGGTTAATGCATTTAATCGATTTGATGTTGGCGCGCTGGATGGCGAACCGGATGCGCAAACCAAAGCGAAACCTGTGGTATTCACGCAAGTTAAAGCCCGATATCGAACTCATCGATGGTGAGTGTATTCCGGGGTTTGATGATTGGCAGGTACTAGAAACGCAAGGACATACCGATAGAGATCTGTCGGTTTATCATTCTGAACAAGATGTATTGTATGTGGCGGATTTGATGGTGCAGGTTAAGAAGCATCTTATTGCGCCGTTTCCCATATTTCATCCAAACCAATATCGCCAATCATTAAAGCGCGTGTTTGAAATGAATCCGCAATGTTTGCTTTTGGCACATGGGGGAGAGGTGACTTTTGATGAGAAAGCGTATCAGCACATTCTACATACTGCGCCGACTAAGCCGATGACCCATTGGCGAGTGACAAAAGTTAAAGCTAGGGGATTGTTGTTTGCGATATTTCGTAGGAAGTAGACGAAGGTAAAGCCAGACGAGTGATGCTCAACAAAAACGTTCGATCACTCATCTGAAGCTACGGGGTTAAGACGCCAATAAGTGAGATTGGCTAGGGTCTACCAGCACTTTGTCTGCCATACCCTGACGACCTAACAACATCATGTAAGTCATTTTTTCACGGTTAGTCAGCGTAATGTCGATTGGCCATTCTTGGTCGCCCAAGCGCAGCATTGTGGTGATGACGCAGCGGTGCTCAAAAGTACCGTTCGAAGACTTAACCTTGCGGTTTGCCTTTAGCTTCGCTGTGCAGCGAACCACTTGTTCTAAGTGATAAACATCCGGGTGTAGATCGAATGCAACGTAAGACTGACCATCTTTTTCAAAGCAATCAATGTTATCTACATGCAATGAAGATGTTTGTGCGCCCGTATCAATACGCGCTTCAAGGTGAGTAATCCCTAACTCTGGCAAGCAAATAGCTTCGGCATTCCCAATGATCATTTTCTGATTCATAGTGTCATCCTAGCGACGAGTAACAAGAGAGCCGGATTTTGGCTCTCTTGTGCGTTAAACAAAAATCAACCTTTACCGCGAGTACGGTTTGAATTTGGCTTAGCGTTTTTCTCGATAAAATCGAAGATCATACCAGCAACGTCTTTACCTGTTGCTAGTTCGATGCCTTCTAGGCCAGGTGAAGAGTTCACTTCCATCACCACTGGACCATTTTTAGATTGAAGGATATCCACACCACAAAGGTTCAAGCCCATCACTTTCGCTGCATTTACAGCGGTTGCGCGTTCTTCTTTGCTTAAGCGTACGAGTTGCGCAGAACCACCACGGTGAAGGTTCGAACGGAATTCGCCTTCTTTTGCTTGGCGCTTCATTGCAGCAATAACTTTGTTACCGACAACAAAACAGCGGATGTCCGCGCCTTTTGCTTCTTCGATAAACTCTTGCACCATGATGTTTGCTTTCAAACCCATGAATGCTTCGATCACACTTTCTGCCGCTTTATTTGTTTCAGCAAGTACAACACCGATGCCTTGAGTACCTTCTAGCAATTTAATGACTAGAGGTGCGCCACCAACGTTTTTGATCACGTCCTGAATGTTGTCAGGGTGGTGAGCAAAGCCCGTGCGCGGCAAACCGATGCCTTTACGTGATAGCAATTGCAATGAACGCAATTTGTCACGAGAGCGGCTGATCGCTACAGATTCGTTGACACAAAATGTGCCCATCATTTCAAACTGACGCACAACAGCAGTGCCGTAGAAAGTAATGGATGCACCGATACGTGGAATAACAGCATCGTATTGCGGCAATTCTTCACCCTTATAGCGGATCATAGGGTTGTTGCTCGTAATGTCCATATAACAGTGTAGAGTGTCGATAACATCGATTTGATGCCCACGCTCTTCACCCGCCTGTTTTAGGCGCATGGTTGAATATAAATTCTCATTACGAGAGAGAATAGCAATACGCATGGCAATTCCTTAGTAAGTCAGTACCAAATTAAAATATAAGTATAGAGTATAGAATGTAGTAGGCAGGTGATCATGGTATGACATAACCTACTTACTTCAACGATTTAGAAGTGTGGTTGAACAACCACGTCGTCAGAGGTGCGCACCTTAGGTTTTTTTGTTACAAGTTTAAAACGAAAAAAAGCATTCGTTACGACAAAAATTATTTGTCGATTTATCGCGCCTTACAGTGATTGTGTGTCAATAGTTTAGCGAAGAAAACCAGTGAAAAAATCATGGGCATTGAGTTTGAAATTCGCGCAAAAAACGCCCGGATTTACTTGCGCAAGGCCATGCATATTGGCGTTATTGGAACAAAAATCACAACAGAAAAGATTTTTTAGCCGCTATAAATTTTACGAAACTTATACAAAAGGTGGTTTAAACCAATGCACACCCACTTTATATATGAAAGACGCTTATTTCCCAATGATGCTTGATAACACCTCTTTTATCGTGGTGTAGCGCAGCGGTAATGTGCGTCCCCGTTTTTTGACTAAATACAAATCTTCATAAACGGTTTGTTTTAGCTGCGCGACGTGCAATTCTTCTCTATTTGGAAAGCTTTCTACTGCACTTTGAGGCAACACCGTAAATCCCAATCCTTTGCTAACTGGCAATAATATTTGGCTTAATTGATTGACAAAGCCCGAAAGCGGCATGTCACTCATTTTTATCTCTTTTAATTGTGGCTCTGCACATTGGTCAAAAAACAACGTCATATAGTGCTCGGCATCGGGATGGCCAATAACACCGCATTTTTGCAAGATCTCAGGCGTTAAGGGCTCGGCTTTATATGCGTGGGGAAGGATCAAGCACAGCTCTTCTCGACCGATTCGTTCGCTTTGGAAGAGGCTTTTGTTTGGAGCGTCAGTCACGATGCCGATATCAATGCGGCCTTCAGAGATACCATTAAGAATAGATTGGTTTGGCGCGGCTTCTAAGTGGATGGACAAACTAGGATGTTGCGTTTGTTGCTCTAATAGAGGGCCGTAAAGCATGAGGGCCAACGCACCGGAACAAGCGAGTTTACAATGACCAGAATAGGCATCATCAAAGCTGAGTTCTTCTAGTAAGCTTTTTTCGCGCTCCTCTAGCTCCAACGCATAGGCGTAAACCATACGACCTTGTTCGGTGAGCTCGAAACTTTTGTTCTCACGTTTGATCAAGGCATGCTGACAACTTTGCTCTAACTTCTTGATGTGTTGGCTAACACCGGGTTGAGTCATGTAGAGCTTTTCTGCGGTTTGCGTAAAGTGGCCGACTTCGACCAGAGTCTTAAACGTGTGTAACCAAACGGGATTAAGCATAGTGCGTGATGTGCTGTGAGCTTGCTAAGAGACGTTGAGAAAATAATAGCATGGCACTGCCCGAAATAAATCGGCTGAAGTGAATTGGGTGGTTCGCGAATGCTAAATAGCAGACAAAATAAAACCCCGCCTGGTTTCCCAGACGGGGCTTATTCTCTTTCGCAGCAATCCAGCTACTAATAGGTGCTCCCTGCATCTATCCTTGATTGTGGCTAAGTCCTTTAACCGAGTTCCTTGTTCATCGCCTTCCTAGCGGTGTCCATTCTTGCCTATCATCCTGACGGGCGAACTCTATCCTAGAGCTTAACTACATCCTTGCTGATAACTCATCCTAAGCTACCAAATCTTCATCCTGAAGATACCTAGTCCATTAGGCTTTTTTCCTGTTCCCGCCAACATCCTGTCGACACAATCAGTATTGATGTTTTGCTGATTACTCTCAATCAGCTAGGTAAAAAAACTTTGGCAGCGAATATTATGAAAAATACTATAAGTTTTAATTTTCAAATATTTATATGCATTTTTTGATTTTATCTTAGTCAAAGATGGTCGTTTTGCTTACATCGCTTGTGAGAGATCTCGCACAAGGTGTCGAGCAAATGTCCGAATTGGCGTCGTTTTCATCTTGTTTAAGAACTTGCTCAAGATCACAACTCGATTTGTAACCATAAAATTTGGTGATGGTGTTAGGTGAGATTTCCATTTCTCTGATAGCGAATTTTGCCCATTCATCGCGAGTTTTGTGCAGGATTTGGCGTAGCTTGATAGTGAAGTGGCTCATAAAAGCTTCCTTAGTTATCTTGTCTTTACAAGGCAAGAATAAGGAGAGGGACAACACCAAGTTGATAGTATGCCGTTTAATATCAATACTATTTCGGCGTGATGAAGATTATGCCGGCAATACTGATATTATTTGAGCGTGAAACAATACTATCTTGTGGAGTAGCCAATGGCGCACATCGAAAAAGTACCGCAGAGACCAGGTTTTTCTTGGCGCTATCGTCGCATTGATGAGGTAGAGAAAGAGTACGACCTCCATTTTCACGATGATGTGTTTGAGTTGGTCATCCATCGACACTTCACTGGCAGTTTGCATATTGGTCATCACGAATTAGAAGTGACTCACAACCAAATGCTATTGATCGCGCCTGGTGTGCCTCATTCAATTCACTCCACATTGGTCGAAAGCAAGTGCGAGACTCATGTGATTTGGTTTAAGCGTGAGTGGATTGCCAATTTGATGTTCTATTGCGCAGAGCTTAGAAAGCTTGACCCGCTTTTAAAGGCGGCCAATAAAGGTGTGGTGTTTTCTGAACGGACAGCTCAGCACGTTGTGGATCTTCTGCATGAGCTCATGACGTTTCCTGCAATGGAGCAACTATCGAGATTTCTCCATGTCTTGTCTCTGATTGCTCACGATGAAGGAGCGAAAACACTGATGACTCACTCGTACTTATCGATGAGTGAACACGAGCTACAGGAAAGAGAGCGCGTGGCAAGTGTTAACGCGTATCTCGAACAGCACTTTGCAACTAAGGTGACGCTCGCAGACTTGGCGAACTACTTATCGCTGAGTGAAAGTGCGGTCACAAGATTGTTTCAAAAGCACTTTAAAGAGCCGTTTAGCCAACGTCTAATGAAATTGCGGATCAATCATGCCGCAGATTTGCTGCAATCTACGTCGTTGCCGATTGGGATTGTGTTTGAGCGAGTCGGATATCGTAATCAAGCTCTGTTTAATCGCCATTTTAAAACGTACAAAGGACTTACACCACGCGAGTACCGCCAGCATTATCAGCAGCGAATTCAGCCTTAATGGGAATGGTATGCAACTGCTAGTAAGAACGTGAAAAGAGTTACTCGACGGAAAGTGATGTGCAATTGGTATATTACTTGCAAAGTTTTTCAGGAATCATTGTTAAGATTCAATGACAGTTAATTTAGGGAACTTGATTGCCATTTTTCTGTCATATCTCGTGAGTAATTTGACCGTGTCAGGAAGGTAATAATCGGTTTTAGGTGTCAAAAATGGCTGCAATAGAACCGTTTTTATCATTATGTTGTGAAATGAGTCACGGTTAAATAATTGGTTCCCTTATAGATTGAAGGGGATAAAAAACCTTAGACAATAAGCTCATAAAGAGCGTTACTTATAGAAGATGAGGGAGATTACTATGAAAAAAATGAGAAGAGCTCAGCTACATCGTGTTCGCATCCAGTACTGGAAAGATACGAAAGAAGCAACAGCTAAGAAATCATAGTTAACCATACTCGAAGTCCTTGAGCTGGCAATAGAATTCAAACGTTCTCTACGCATTGCCAGCTCCAAACACCACCAACACTTCAAATCTAATTTTAAATTCAGTTTCATCACCCATAAAAAAAGCCAGTCCGAAGACCAGCTTTCTCTAACGTATTTGCTTGTCTGCTATTACAGGTAGTTTGCGTCAAGCAAGTCGCCAGCTTTCGCGCTTTTCACTTCTGGACGAGCTTCTAACCAAGCAACGACTTGTGCTTTTTGCTCTTCTGTCGCGCTACCGTAACGTTCTGTAGAACATAGGAAGCCTTCAAATAGCTCCAGACCGCCGCCGCCAAAGCATAGACCTAGAGTATCAATGTAGTCGATAAAGTCATCAACGAATGCATCGTAACGGTCGAAGTCGTTGATGTCTGTTTCACAGCTGATTTCGAAACCTAGGATTGCGAACTCACCTAAGAACAGCTTTTTACGGATACGACGGTTCTTGTTATCGATTTTGTCTAATTTCATGATTCTCTCTCGTAGATGATTTGAGTACGTACACCTTATACCTTCTATCAGACTTTAGCCCAAGAAAAATCAGAATGAAGCGATACAGTTGGCGATTATGTAATCAAACCTAAGGATAGGTTGGCGTTGTGCACGATTTTTGAGCTCTGGAGTGTTGCATTGCTCGCTGTGGGAAGTGAGAGAGGAGGAATATATGAAGAGTCGATAGGGATACGGAGTTGCCGTGTCTCGTTTATTGAGTGATCACATCATTGAAATACAAGTTTCATATAGATTGAGCATTTCTGTCATTTTTCTTCTCCAAACTTCTTGCCGTTCAACAATTTATTCACTAACTATAAGATCGGGAAAGTAAAAATGAGCAAGGAAACCTTCGACGCAACGCGTTATAACCAAAGCGATAACAAGCCTTTTGAAGAAGTACTAGAAGCGAGTCTATCTCGTCGTAGCATCTTAAAAGGTGGCCTTGGTATCAGCGCAATGACTGCGTTTGGTGCTTTTGGATTGGCGGGCTGTAACTCTTCGAGCTCTGGCACGTCGGCAAGTAACGGTTCTGGCGTTTCGAAAGCGGTACTTAACTTTGACTCAATTCCTGGCTCGTTGACTGATGCCGTTTCTATTCCACAGGGTTATACCGCTCAGGTACTGGTACCTTGGGGTACACCGCTGAATGCTCAAGGCAGCGCGTGGAAAAATGATGGCAGCAATACCAGCTCAGACCAACTTAACGCGTTGGGCATGCACCATGATGGCATGCACTTTTTCCCATTAAATGACAGTACGACCGACGGCCTGCTTTGCATCAACCATGAATACATTGATACATCAGCACTGCATCCAAACGGTCCAACAGTTGCGAATGGCGTTCGCACAATAGTTGATGAAGTTCGCAAAGAGATTAACGCTCACGGCGTTTCCGTTGTTCGTATTCAGCTAGAAGACAATATGTGGAAATTGGTGGATACCGATCCGCTTAACCGCCGATACACTGGTGCGACAGTGATGGATTTATCTGGCCCAGTCGCTCACACGGCGCTTACTGTGACGCGTTTTTCGCCTGATGGCAGCCAAGCTCGTGGTACGTTAAACAACTGTGGCAACGGCTATACGCCGTGGGGTACTTACCTCACGTGTGAAGAGAACTGGCCTGGCTACTTCGTTAATGCGGGGACTCGTACAGAAGAACAAGATCGTATTGGTGTGGATGATAAGAGCACGCGTTACTTGTGGGAAACATTGGCAGGTAACTCAGAAGAGCGTTTAGATGAGTTCACGCGTTTTAATGTTGCACCAACAGGCACCAGCTCTGCAGACGATTACCGCAACGAAGCGAACGGCCATGGCTACATTGTAGAAATTGACCCATATACCCAAAACTCTCGTGCGAAAAAGCGTACCGCGCTTGGTCGTTTCCGCCACGAAGGTTGTGCTTTCGGTAAGCTAGAAGCAGGCAAACCCGTAGTATTTTACTCAGGTCATGATTCTCGTTTTGAATACCTTTACAAGTTCGAGTCTGCAGCGGCTTGGGATCCTGCTGATGCAAATCCTGCGAATCGCTTGGCGACGGGCGACAAGTACATGGACGAAGGCACACTTTACGTTGCGCGTTTCAATGAAGACAGCACAGGTACTTGGTTGCCACTAACGCTTGATAGTGTGACGACATCTGGTGGCACGCTTGCTGATCATTTTAACTCGTTAGCGGAAATTATCATTAATACGGCTGGCGCGGCTGACCTTGTTGGCGCAACGCCAATGGATCGTCCTGAATGGTGTTCTGTTGACCCGTTCACAGGCTCTGTATACCTCACGCTAACCAATAACACGCGCCGCACAGACGAAACGAATCCAGCAAATCCACGCTTAAACAACAAGTTTGGTCACGTTATTCGTTGGGATGAAGGCACTTCTGCGACAGACTTTACTTGGGATATCTTTGTCTTTGGTTCGCCTGCAAATGGTAATGCAGACACAAACCGTTCTGGCTTGAATGAGCTTAACCAGTTTGCAAGTCCAGATGGCTTGGCATTTGATGGTCGCGGTATTCTTTGGATTCAGACTGATAACGGCGCAGATGAAGTCACGTCTTACACCAACGACCAAATGCTGGCGGTTGTACCATCTAAACTCACGAATGAAAATGGCGATCAAGCAGTGATCGGTGCAGACAACCAAGCAGAGCTGAAACGCTTCTTTGTTGGTCCAAACGGTTGCGAAGTGACAGGCTTTACCATTAGCCCAGATTACAAATCACTATTTGTAAACATTCAACACCCTGGTAACTGGCCATACAGTGATGATGCCGCGCAAGAAACTCCGGCTGGAACTACAGTTCGTCCTCGTGCTGCAACCGTTGTGATTCGTCGTGAAGATGGTGGCGAAATAGCGGTTTAATCTCATAGTGTATTAAGACCTTAAAACTCAAGCCCTGCAATTGCAGGGCTTGATGTTTAGGCTTATGTCTCGCTGTCATTCACATATGTGCGTTAGCGTTTTAACGAACCACCTGCGGTACGAATCACATCCTGATACCAGTAGAAGCTCTTTTTGCGTTTACGTTCTAAAGTGCCTTGTCCATCATCGTGACGATCAACGTAGATATATCCGTAACGTTTGCTCATTTCTGCCGTTGAGTTGGCTACTAAATCAATCGGCCCCCAACTGGTGAAACCCATTAATTCAACGCCATCAAGAATGGCTTCGTGCGCTTGCACTAGGTGATCGTTGAGGTAGGCTATGCGGTAGTCATCTTGAATTTCGCCATTTTCGTCAAATTCATCTCTCGCTCCCAAACCATTTTCCACGATAAAGAGCGGCTTTTGGTAGCGATCGTGCAAGAAGTTCAGCAAAATACGCAGACCTTTGGGATCGATCAACCAGCCCCATTGGCTCTTTTCCAAATATGGATTTGGCACGCTCTCAACAATATTGCCGACTTCCTTCTGTTTCGGATCTGCGCTCGCACAGCCACTGGCGTAGTAGCTAAAGGAGATAAAGTCGACACTGGCCGAGGCGATGTCTTCTAAATCGCCGTCTTGCATCTGAATTTCGATGCCATTTTCACGGAAATAGCGCTTCATATAGCCAGGGTACTGACCACGAGTTTGCACGTCACCGAAGAACAACCACTTGTTGTTTTCATGCATGGCGGCTAACACATCATCAGGGTTACAAGTGTATGGGTAATTCATGGCACCCAGTAACATGTTGCCGATTTTGCCATTCGGTACAATTTCCTGGCACAGCTTCACTGCTTTAGCATTCGCCACCAATTGATGGTGAATCGCTTGGTAAATCTGTTGCTCTGTTGCGTCTTCTGGCAAACCAACCCCAGTAAATGGTGCATGCAGAGACATGTTGATTTCGTTGAAGGTAAGCCACAGTTTGACCTTATCTTTGTAGCGTTCTAACACGGTTTTAGCGTAACGCTCGAAAAACTCGATCACTCGACGATCGCCCCAACCACCATAATTCTCAACCAAGGCGTAAGGCATCTCGTAATGAGAAAGCGTCACAAATGGTTGCATGTCGTGTTTGGCTAGTTCATCAAAAATGTTGTCGTAAAACGCCAGTCCTTCTTCGTTTGGCTCCAGTTCATCACCATTAGGAAAAATACGACTCCAAGCGATGGACAAGCGTAGGCAGGTGAATCCCATCTCTTTAAATAGAGCAATATCTTCTGGATAGCGATTGTAGAAATCGATCGCAAGATCTTTGATACCTGGTGTTCGTTCTTCACGCGTTTGATGCGGGCTCAGAATGCCGTTTGGCAACATATCTGATGTTGATAAACCTTTACCCCCAAGGTTGTATGCCCCCTCTACTTGGTTTGCAGCAATGGCACCACCCCAAAGGAAATTATCTGGAAACTTAATCATGTTTCTCACTCTTTTATCGTTAGAAAATTGCAGTTACTTGGATTTTTCTTTGCTTGAGAATAGTGCAGGTCACATCACGATTCTTGTAGCCAGATCGACTTTCTGAAGGGCGATTTGTTCGGTTTTAGAAAAGACGCCAACCGAAGCCAGATCCGATAGCCGCTTGGGGGTTGAGTTGCGAGTATAACTGCTGATTTTTGAATAAATATCTGTGTAAGTCACTTTTAGTTGGCTCAATCAATCGTATTGGCGAGCTGAAATCGCAAGAGGAACGACATACCGGAACCAGGGTTGCGTTGTGCTGTGACTTGTCCATTCATGTCTCGCATGTTGTTCGCGGTGATTGACAGTCCTAAACCCAAGCCTTCGCCGATCTTTTTGCTGGTTTGGAATGGCTCGAAAATGGTGTCGAGTTGTTCTAGTGCCACGCCACAACCGTTGTCACTGACCACCACTTCAACGTGGCTGTTAGTTGGTGTTACAACGATTGAAAGTTGGGGATTGTCCCTAGATTGCATGGCATCAAGCGCATTGGATATCAGGTTGCCAAGCACTTGTTGTAGGCGTTGTTCTTCCCCCTGAATTTGCGGCAGATCGCTAGGTATTCGAACGCGAACATCCACATTCGCCAGCTGAGATTGATAGACACGCAGCGTCTCTTCCAACGCGCTGGTTAACGACAGCGCTTGTAGCTTTTCAGGTTTGTTGTACGCGAACGTTTTGAGCTGGCTCGTCATGCTTGCCATGCGGTCAATCAGCTTTTGCACGAGCACATTATTGGCCTTCATCATGGCGGTTTCGCCGCGTTCTGCCAATAACTCGTTGGTGGTGAGAAGGGTGCGCAATCCGGTAAGAGGTTGATTCAACTCGTGGGTAATCGCGCTCGACATGCGGCCCAACGCCGCCATTTTGCTCGATTCAATCAATTGCTCCTGAGCTTGACGTAGCGCTTGCGTGCGCTCTTCTACCCGCTGCGCTAGCTCTTGGTTGACGAGTTGTAGCGATTGTTCAGCCTTTTTGCGTTTACTGATATCGATGAGGGTGGCAAGAAAATACAGCTCTCCGTGCCAAGGAAAAGTCGTTAATGAGAACAGCACCGGGAAAACGCTCCCATCACTTCGCCTTGCCATCGTTTCAACGGCACTGATTTCTGCCAGCTCCTTATGTTTTGGTAGATCTCTGAGCAGTGTGAGCGTGGTTGAGTTGGGATTACCTGCATCAAACAACTCCCAAGCAAAAGTTTGACGATTGACATTTTCTGGCAAACAAAACAGCCGCTTAGCCATTGGATTGAGATCGAATAGCTGTCCTTGCTCATTAATCAACAGCAACCCAACGTGAGTTTTGTTGATCATCTGCTTAAGTCGCCTTTGGGATTCCTCCAGTAGAGCCTGAATACGCTGCTGGTTCTGGTTTTTCTGGTGCCGTTGCAAACCGATAATGACCAACAAAATGATCAATAACAGCAACGCAGCGACACTCCAACCAATGACATTAATGGCTTGTTGAACTGGCTTGGTCGGGATGAGATAACTGACATACCAATTGAGGTCATCCAATTTAACGGTATGGGCAAAATAGCGTTGTTGATCCAGCGTCCAAAAATGGATCACGGTGTTGTCGTAGAGCTTTTGTGTTTCCTCATCTACTGCATGGTTTGGCTCATTGAACCAGTCCGCGTTGTAAGTGGTACTGCTCGACAGGAAGAAACGCTGATGGCGGTTTTGCAGTGTAATAATGTCTTGGCTGGTGATGGTTTGTTCCGTCAGAAGGCTCAAGTTAATTTGTACGACGACAATACCCGCGATGTTAAGGCCATCAAAAATCGGTGCCGATAAATAATACAGAGGGCTCGAGCCTTTGGTTTTATTTACCAGAGAGACGCCTTCACCTTGGTGATGAATCTGTTCAACAATGGCACGTCGATCTGAACGGCTAAATCGTTCATCGATGAGGCTGGAAACCAACACTTCACCAGAGGTGGAGAGGATCAACCAACCTTCGGTGTTCGCGGCTTTGTCGAGTTGGGTTAACTGGGCTTGCAGCGATTCATAGTAAGTCAAATTGCCTTTCACAAACGCAATAGTTTCGGGATTGTTGGTGACTAAATAAGGCAGGTGATAAAAGCGTTTCAGTGCTCGGCGGACTTCGCCGATGTAATCCAGTAGTTTTTGTTGCGCTTCGGTTTGCGTTTGTGCGCTGAGCAATTGGTGGGCGATTTCACGACTAGCACTGTAAGAAAATAGCACCATCGCGCTTGCAAAAATCACAAGCAACCACATTTTCCCTTTTCCGCTGAGCGTCATACCGACTCCATCCAAGTACTCGTTTTCTTAAGATAAGTTATTGATTGTCAGTGCTGCCTCGTCCTGATTGATGACCCAATCCACATGTAGGTTTGCCGATTTAGATTTTTCCTGTGCGGTTCACAGTGATTACTTATCCAGATTGAGACAGAGTGCGCCTAACTGATTGGATGTTAAAGAGTTGTAATTAAGAAGTGAGATCTAGCTCCTTTTCTCCCTCGTGGTTTTTGCTACCGTTACGAAAGACGTTTTAAACAGGCAGTAATTCATGGCTTTTGAAAGCACCCCCAACATCGCACTTATTGAAGATGATGACATTGTTCGTCAGGCAACTAGCCAATGGCTGCAACTGGCCGGATTTAACGTTGAGGCATTCAGTACCGGTGACGCTGGAAAGGCGGCGATACTACGTCAAGACTTTGATGCTGTTGTCAGTGATGTTCGCTTGCCTGATAGCGATGGCCTCTCGATTTTAGAAAGCCTTATTGACCATCATATCCAAACGCCCGTTATTCTGATCACCGGACATGGGGATGTGGATATGGCGGTGAGTGCGTTGCAAAAGGGCGCATTTGACTTTATTGAGAAACCATTTCAGCCAGAGCGACTCTCGCAACGTGTGACGGAAGCGGTCGAGACTTATCGAGCGCAGACGTCAACGCAAGATCGTCAAGAATATCTCGCGAGCGTAAGTGGGCTCGAGGAAGTGCTGATTGGCCGAAGCCGAGTCATGCAGCAATTGCGTGAACAAGTTGCAAAGCTAGCGCGTATTGATACTAACGTCATTATTTATGGTGAAACGGGCTGTGGTAAAGAGCTGGTGGCTACCAGCCTGCATAAAGAAAGCCAACGAAAATTACATCGTTTCGTACCGATAAACTGTGGAGCGATTCCCGAAAATCTGTTCGAAAGTGAGCTGTTTGGTCACGAGCCCGGCGCTTTTACCGGAGCAAGTAAACGACGGATTGGCAAACTCGAATACGCCGATAAAGGCACATTGTTTTTCGATGAAATTGAGAGCATGCCGCTTTCAATGCAAGTGAAAGTGCTGCGCTCATTGCAAGAACATACTGTCGAACGAGTTGGTGGCAACCAGCAGATCAATGTGGATTTGCGAGTGATCGCTGCCGCGAAAGAAGATCTCAACGATCATGAAGAGTTCCGCCAAGATTTGTATTACCGACTTAATGTTGCACAGATCTACTTACCGCCGCTTAGGGAGCGAGAAGAAGACGCGTTGATTCTGTTTGAGCACTTTGCATTGCAAACAAATCCAGACAGTCGACCGTTGAGTGATGCCGACAGAAATGCCGTGCTTTCTTACGCTTGGCCAGGAAATGTGCGCGAATTACGTAACGTTGCAATGCGTTTCGCGCTGGATGATACGGTTTCTGTGATGGAAATTCTTTCTAGCCGCCCGTCGTCAACTACGGAAGAAACTCAAGCGGGTGTGCCGTTGATGATTCAGCTGCACAACTTTGAGCGCAAAGTGTTGCATGATTCATTAGTGAGGCACCAAGGACGGATTAATGAAGTGATGCAAGAGCTCGATTTACCACGTCGCACCTTAAATCAGAAAATGCAAAAATTTGGTCTGAATCGTTCCGATTACACCGATTCGTGAATGGAGTAATAGGAGCGATGTCGTTTTACCTTTCCGTTATGCGCTTTTAGTCGGTGTTTGGATGAACTTACCACCCACCTCGCTTTCATCTTGGAATGTCGTGACTTGATTTCGCCCGGTATGCTTCGAACAATACAGTGCTTCGTCGGCTCGGGTGAGTGCATCTTGTAAGCTGTCATTGGGCATTAGCTCGCTGATGCCGAAGCTCATCGTGACTTGGTTTTTAAAAGCAAGCAGCGACGTTTCACGTTCAATGCTGCGACGTACTAACTCGGCATAGGCTTTCGCGTTTTCGGCATTGGCAAGCAACACAATCATAAACTCGTCACCACCAAAGCGAACGGTACATGCTGACTCTGGTAACGTTTGTTTAAAAATCGTGGCGATGGTTGCCATGACTGAGTCGCCAGTGGTGTGTCCGTATTGGTCATTAATGGTTTTAAAATCGTCCACGTCAGTCATAACGATGCTGATAGGCGTATTTTTTTCGCGTGCTTGATTCACAAGGTTAGGCACAATGACTTCCATTGCACGTCGATTGTATAACCCAGTTAATGCATCCAAATGAGAAAGATCGTTGATGGATTTCACCAATCTTGCGTTGATCAACCACAACATACTAAAGCTTAAAGCAACAATGAGGCAGATACTAAATAGAAACGTCAGCTGGTGGATGATACCTGCATTCATAAAACTGGTGACTTCTGGTGCCCAAAAGCTCCAAACGGTTCTGCCCGCCATAAAAGCACTAAACCCAAAGAAGGCGTACGCCATCACTTGAACGGGCAGTTTTAGATCGTCTCTTTTTCCCTTGAACATCGCAACGCCACTGCAGAAGGTGACTAAGCTCAAGTAGATACTAAGAAAAATGATTCGGCTACGAATAGATGGCGAATAAAAGGTGAAGTAATAAAAAAGGCCACTGAATACCGGTACCAGAAACGTGAGTACATGAGCACACTTGAGGGGGAATTTACGGAAAATGCTTACGCCATATAACGTGAGCAAAAAGCCGATGATAATGATGGTATTGGAAAGAATGATCGTCAGCCAATCTGGGGCTGAGTCACGAAATCCCAATAAAAAAGGGCCTAAGCCAATAAACAACAGAGAAATGGCGAACGTTTTTAATCCTTTAATTTTGCTCTGAGTATATTGATAGCAAAGCAGGCTAATAGCATAGATACAAGAAAACAAAATGATAATAAAGTTGAGGGTTCTTATATCTAAATAGTGACTCTCCATATGTGCTCCACAACGAACCATTACTCGGGCAACTCCTTTGCCCGTCATCAATAAACGTCCAGTATGTTAGCGTAATTATAGAATGATGTCTTAAGTTAAACGGCTATTCGTTGACCAGCTCGAATTCTTTGATTTCTTCTGCTTTTTTAGTGAACAAAAGTCCGATCGTTGCCATGATGACACTAGGTACAATCCAGCTCGCGAACTCATTGTACAAAGGCATGTTGTGGCTCATCCATTGATCTGCAGCTTCCGGCATGTAGCCCAAAATGTGCAGAGCATCGACACAACCAAATGCTAGTGCGGTGAACGCGGTAAGCACCAACATGAACTGAGACATTTTGTTACGAACGGGCGCCATCATCATCAAAGCAATCGCCACAGGATGAAGTGCCACAACCGCAGGTAAAGTGATTGCCAATAGCTGCTCTAAACCGATGTTGGCGATAAAGCCTGACAGTACCATGGTGATGACGACACAGCTTTTGTAGTTCACTTTGCTAAAGGTGTTGTCATAGAACTCGCTGCCTGCGGTTGTTACGCCAATCGCTGTGGTTAAACAGGCCAATACCATGACTGCACCCAACAACACCGAGCCAAACGCACCAAAGTGGTTGAAGGTGAACGCCGTTAAAATATCGCCACCATTGCTAAATTCTGAACCTAAGTAAGAGCTAGTGGAACCGATGTAAGACAACGAAATGTAAACAAACGCCATCGCGACAGCGTACATTAAGGCTGCAATTAGAGTGTATTTCGCCGTTGCTTTCGGGCAGTCCACTCCCATGCTGCGAATGGCACGGAAAATGATCCAACCAAAGCCAATTGAGCCTAACGCATCCATCGTCATGTACCCTTGCGTCAAACCTTCTTCAAACGCACCACTCACGTATGGGCCACTGGCTTGTGTCAACTCACCTGCTGGGTAAATCAAGGCAGTGACAGACATGATGATCAAAATCGCCATTAACGCCGGTGTTAGGATTTTGCCTAAGTTATCAACCAACTTACCTGGGTAAAGCGCAAACCAAATGGTTGCTACACAAAAGGCAATCGTAAACGGCACTAATGCCGCCTCACCAAAGATTGGGGCGAAGCTAAATTGATAGGCGACGGTAATGGCTCGCGGAATCACAAATGCTGGCCCGATGACGATGAAGACCATCACCCAAAAACTGGTTGCTAGCGGTTTTGGTAGCGCAGCGGTTAGCTTGTCTGAGCCATTAACGATCGCCACCATTACCAGTGCTAAAGCAGGTAGACCCACGCCGGTCAAAAGGAATCCAGACATTCCACTCAAAAAGTTTTCACCCGCTTGGTAACCCAAAAATGGAGGGAAGATAAGGTTACCTGCGCCCAAATACATGGCGAAAGTCATAAAGCCTAAGGCGGCGATATTGCGTGCGCTTAACATTGTTATTCCTCTTACACGTTTCGCTTGGAAGAAACTGAAAGGAATGGGAGAGAGTATGTGGTTGTTCCCGTCAGCTTCTTCTCAAGCTGACAGAAATTTTAGATGTAGCCTGTCAGCTCTGAATCAGTTCCAGAGAGAGCAGGAGGATCGCTGCAGCAACGCCGGATGGGCGTTTTAATGCGAATGGAGATTGCGCAGTTGCTGACATGAGAGATCCTTAATGACGAAAAAATACCAAGGAATACGTTTGCCTTGGTGTTCATTTACCCTAACGAACTTAAGGGGATCGGCACAACCCCAAAGGAGAAAATAAGTCGATCTGGTTAATCTTCATCAGCAATTTAGTGGTTTAAACTGGAATTTAAATCTTGAAATGGAATAAATGACTTTTCAGTTCGTTAACATGCCCGTGTTTGTTGGAATTTTGTTCATCATTTGGAGTTTTTATCTAAGCTGCATTGCTCAATAAGTGAACACTACTTTAGAGTGGTGCTCATACTTGGTATGAACTAGATACGTTTTTAGACCTATTTCGCTAAGAGATGTTGCGTTGGGACACTCCGCGACAGAGTTGAATGCTTGTTTGTTATCGGCAAAAACTTGCTCATGGCTAAAAAGGGCAAATCTTTTGTATCGATCACAATTCATTAACGTTTTGCGAGGTTGTACCGCTTAGTCTCATTCTATTGTCGGCAATATCTTGCTTATTGGTTTACGGGCAAATGAGCGAGTTTTTGCTCATTTTTGGCTGGGAGATTATATTTATTAAATAAAAACAATGAGTTGAAAATTGGCATTTAAGTTGCTCTTAGCGTTTTGTTGTTAATAAAGATTTAACATGATGTAAATCCATAATCGTGAAACGACTACACGGAGAGTAATAATGAAAATGAATAAGCTCGTAAAAGCACTGGCTATTGCTGTGACATCTTTTGGTATCGCGACAAATGCAGCAGCGGAAGAGCGCAGCTACATCCTTGCAACCGCTTCTACTGGTGGCACTTACTACCCAGTTGGGGTAGCTTTGGCGACATTAAGTAAAGTGAAACTCGCACCAAAGCACCACTTCTCCCTTTCTGCTATCAGCTCTGCTGGCTCTGGTGAAAACGTCAAACTACTGAATGAAAACGAAGCACAATTTGCGATTTTGCAAGGTTTGTACGGTGCGTGGGCTTGGTCGGGGGAAGGTCCTTACGAGAAAAGCGGTCGCCAAGAAAAGCTGCGTTCAGTCTCAATGCTATGGCAAAACGTTGAACACTTCATTGTTCGTAGCGACTTAGCAAAAACCGGTACGGTTAGTGATCTGAAAAACCTCGAAGGGAAAAAGTTCTCTATCGGTAAAAAGAACTCCGGTACTGAGAACTCAGGCCGTCAGATCATGAAAGGCCTGAGTGTTGACCCAGATAAGTTCAACCTTGCCTTTATGGGGTACGGCGGCAGTGCAAGTGCGCTACAAAATGGCACCATCGATGGTATGAATACGCCAGCTGGTGTTCCTGTTGGGGCGGTGACGCAAGCATTTGCGGCGCTAGGCAAAGATATCTCGATTCTTTCGTTCACTGACGAGCAAATCAAGCAAGCCAACGGCAACTACAAGTTGTGGACCAAGTACGATATTCCTGCCAACACTTACCCAGGTTTAGATAAACCAATCACGACGATTGCTCAGCCGAACTTCCTTGCGGTTCGAGACGATATCTCGGAAGAGGACGTTTACCAACTGACCAAAGCCATTTACGAGAACCTTCCGTTCCTACAAGGCATCCACAAAGCAACCAAAGCGATGGCGATCGAAAAAGCGATTTCGGGACTTCCTTTACCGCTGCATCCGGGTGCGGTTCGTTACTACAAAGAAATGGGAATCGAAATCCCATCTGAACTGATGGCGCAATAACGCCAACTTCGCCCCGAGAGCATCTCGGGGTCTTTATTTTGTTTTGAACATTGAAAAAGCCGTTAGAGCTTGGAGTAGGATATGAGCGACTCTATGGAAAAGGAATTGCAGAAATTTGAGCTGCCCACGCGCACCGATTTCCCGTGGGTAACCATCACCATCACGGTGTTCGGCGTGGTACTTTCTGCATTGCATATTTGGTTTAACACCTTATCGACGTTACCGGAACTCTGGATATCCGCGACGCACTTTGCTGGCTTTGCGGTAATTTGTGCACTTTGGTATCCGGCTCATATCTCTTTGAAGCAGAGCAAAATGGCTCTTGCGGTCGATGTGCTCATCGCAGCAGGGGCTATCGCCTGTTTGCTTTACATTCCTTATGCCGAAGATGCCTTGTATGAGCGTGGTGTTAAGTTTGTCACTAGCGATTGGGTCTTTGCCATTATGGCGATATTGATCGTCATCGAACTGATTCGCCGCACCATGGGGTGGTTTATTCCTGTGTTGATTGTGATCTGTTTGAGCTACGTTGTTCTGTGGGGAAAATGGGCGACGGGTATTTTTCATTTTCCGGGGTTGAGCATGGAAACGCTGCTTTATCGCAGTTTCTACTCTTCTGAAGGCATGTTCGGTTCTATTTCTCGCATCAGTTGGACATTCGTTTTTATGTTCATCCTCTTTGGTGCGTTTTTAGTACGCTCTGGCGTTGGGGATTACATCATCAATGTCGCTCGTGCAGCCGCAGGAAAAATCATCGGAGGGCCGGGTTTCATTGCCGTGCTTGGCTCGGGTTTAATGGGCTCTGTGTCGGGATCTAGCGTGGCGAATACCGTGTCGACAGGGGTGATCAGTATTCCGTTGATGCAAAAAGCAGGTTTCCCTTCGCGCTTTGCTGCAGGGGTTGAGGCTGCGGCTTCTACTGGTGGTCAGTTGATGCCTCCGGTGATGGGCGCGGGCGCGTTCATTATGGCGTCTTACACTCAAATTCCTTATGTGGATATCATTGCTGTATCGTTTGTCCCTGCGTTGATTTATTTCTTGTCGGTCGCGTTTTTTGTGCGTATCGAAGCGAAGCGTAGCGGCGTGCAGAAAATTACAACCAGTGACGAATCGCTTATCAAAGTTCTGGTGAGTGGTTGGCACAACCTCATTCCTTTGGTGGTTCTGGTGACGTTGCTCGTGAAAGGTTTTACACCCACTTATGCGGCAGGCCTTTCCATCATTTCTGTTGTTGTCTCTTCGTGGTTTTCGAAAGAGCACAAAATGGGACCAAAAGCGATCATTGAGGCGATGTCTCAAGGCGCGAAGAACATGGCAACCACCGCTGTCTTGCTGGTGGGTATTGGTTTAGTGATCAACGTAATCAGTACCACAGGCATCGGCAACACTTTCTCTTTGATGATCAATGGTTGGGCGAATGGTGACTTGTTCATCATGCTCGTGTTGATTGCTTTGGCATCGTTGGTTTTAGGTATGGGCTTACCTGTGACAGCGGCGTATATTGTTCTGGGCACTTTGTCTGCACCGGCCTTGTATAAGTTGATTGCCGAGAACCAACTTTTAGAGTTGATGGTTTCAGGGCAGTTGCCTGAGCAAGCGAAAGCGATCTTCATGCTAGCGGCACCAGATAAGCTCGATCTTCTCAATGCGCCAATGGCGCTGGAAACGGCGAAAGAAATGCTGTCACTGGTTCCTGCTGATTTTGTTGAAACGCTACTAGAGCAAAGTCTGGGTTTAGAGGCGGTTGGCTTGGCATTGTTGGCTGCGCATTTGATCATATTCTGGCTCTCACAAGACAGTAACGTTACGCCACCAGTGTGTTTAACCGCATTCGCTGCGGCGACCATTGCGAAAACGCCACCAATGCGAACAGGCTTAATGGCTTGGAAAATTGCGAAGGGGCTGTACTTGGTTCCATTGTTAATTGCCTATACCGGATTGGTCAGTTGGGATGTGACATCAGTAATTACGGTCGGCTTCTTTGCGATAGTGGGTACTTACGCGCTCATTGGTGCCATTGAAGGTTATTTAGAAGGACCATTGAATATATTGATGAGACTGATTCTGCTTACTATCGGTGCGCTTTTGGTTTGGCACGATATTCCAATCTTAATTCGTGTGGTGTGCTGCGCGGTATTCGTTGCCGTGTTTGTTTACAGTGGGCGCAAGTTCAAATTGCAACAGTCTCAACTTTCGGTTTTATAAGAGGTCGTATGAAATCAGTCTATGACTACATTGTTGTGGGTGGTGGTATCGTTGGCGTGTCCACGGCTTGGCAGCTCCAACAACGCCATCCAGAGTGTTCTATTTTATTGGTTGAGAAAGAGTCTGGTTTTGCTAAGCATCAAACCGGGCATAACAGCGGCGTTATCCACGCGGGTGTGTATTATGCGCCGGGCAGCTTAAAAGCCGACTTTTGCAAACGCGGCGTAGAAAAAACGCTCTCGTTTTGCTCTCAGCATAATATTTCGGTCGAAAACTGCGGCAAGTTGTTGGTTGCAACTAACGAGCAAGAAGTCGAACGAATGAACGCCCTTTATGAACGCTGCCACGTCAACGGGATTGATGTGGAATTGCTTGATGAAGCGCAGCTCAAGTTGGCGGAGCCGAATATCACAGGGTTGGGCGCGATTTACGTGAAAACCACCAGTATTGTTGATTACCGCTTGGTAACAGAGCATATGGCACAGGAGTTCCAAGGTTTAGGTGGTCATATTAGCTTGAGAACCAAGGTGGTTGCCGCCGATGAGAAAGATGAAGAAGTACAACTGACTTGCGTTTCCGATGGACAATCTATGCAGTTGAACTGCAAGTTTCTAGTCACTTGCAGTGGATTGATGGCCGATCGGATGACAAAAATGATGGGCATTCCGACCGATTTTCAAATCGTGCCTTATCGTGGTGAATACTACCGATTAGACAGTAAGCATAACCAAGTGGTGAATCACTTAATCTACCCAATTCCAGATCCAGATTTGCCATTTTTGGGGGTGCACTTGACTCGTATGATTGATGGTTCTGTGACGGTTGGTCCAAATGCCGTTCAGGGTTGGAAGCGAGAAGGGTATGGGAAAGTGAACTTTAACCTGCAAGATACACTGCAAATGCTGAGTTTTTCTGGCTTTTGGAAAGTCACACAAAAGCACTTAAAAACGGGCTTGGAAGAGTTTAAAAACTCGTGGTGGAAGTCTGGGTATTTAAAACTGGTCAATAAATATTGTCCGAGTATTCGTGTTGAGGATCTCCAGCCTTACCCTGCAGGGATTCGCGCGCAAGCGGTGTTGTCGGACGGCACTCTAGTGCACGATTTCCTATTTGCAGAGAGCGCAAGAAGCCTTCACGTGTGTAATGCGCCTTCCCCAGCGGCCACATCTGCCATGCCTATCGGAGAGTACATTTGCGATAAGGTCGATGATAAAGTGGTAGCTAAAGTCGTCTAGTCAGACATAAAGAGCCAGTTTTGAACACTGGCTCTTTCGTTTCATCAGGTTTTTGTTGGTGGCATTCTACTTCGGGCAAAGTTCGCCTTTTTTGGCGTGTCTTTCGATCATGTAATCGCCTCTTGCACTGCGTAAGACCATTGCGTTCCACACTTCACCGTCTTGAAGCTCGAACTCAAACGCATAGTGAGTACCCGCTACCACTTGAGTGCGTACTTCGTTGATGTTTTTTAATTTATCTTCTGCGTTCATCTGGTACAAAACCATACTCAACGAGCGCTGCGCTTCTGGAGTAACTTGAGAAACTTGCCATCCACCGGGTTGACTCTTTTCTGCCGAACAAATTGCCTGCATTTTCTTTTTCATCGCGGGTGAAACTTGCTTGTCCACGGCGTAGACATTGTTGGTGATCGTGAGGATTGCAAGAGTGGCTGCGGCTCCCCAATATTTCCTAACACTCATAAAGACACTCCGTTATTTGTCCTTGATTGAGTATAAGCACGGCTGTGTTGCTTTACATAATGAGAAGAAGTTGGAACGGAAAGTCGTACAAAATAGTGGTGAGTCCTTTCGATACATAAATGAGCGCCGCTTCACTGAAATTTGTCCGAAAAGTGCACTATATTGAAAGAGTCAGAGACATGGGGTTTCTGGCTTTTCTTTTATCAGGAGGACGAAGACGATGAGAATTAAGGATATTCTCGATAGCCGTTTGGTGCTGTCGTTCTGGTACAACCTAGACTACTGCTTGTCTCTTCTTAGCAAAATCTCTTCTCGTTAATTTCCTCAATGCTCTCGCATTGAAAAGCATCTGATCTATCTGTTTTCTATTCTTACGCTTTAACGCGTAGGGCCATGCGTACAAGGAAATTAACAATGAAACGTATTCCAGAACCTTTCCGTATCAAAATGGTTGAGCCAATCAAAATGACCACGTTGGCTGACCGAGAAATCGCTCTCAAAGAAGCGGGTTACAACCCATTTTTATTGCGCAGTGATGACGTGTATATCGATTTGCTTACCGATTCCGGCACAGGTGCCATGAGCGATAACCAGTGGGCTGGCATTATGTTGGGGGATGAGTCTTACGCGGGTAGTCGTAACTACTACAACTTATGCAGCGCAGTGGAGCATTTTTTCGGCTACAAACTGACCGTGCCTGCACACCAAGGCCGAGGGGCGGAGCAGATATTGTTCCCTGCTCTGATTGAACGTATGCGCCAAGTACGTGGCGGTGAAACGCCGGTGTTCATCTCGAACTATCACTTTGATACCACTGCGGGGCATATTGAGCTCAACGGCGGTAAGGCTATCAACGTTGTGACGGAAGAAGCGTTCGATACCACGACGCCTTACGATTGGAAAGGTAACTTCGACCTCAACAAACTGGTAGAAACGATTGAAGAGCATGGCTCGCAGAACATCTGTGCCATCATCACGACAGTGACGTGTAACAGTTCGGGTGGCCAACCGGTATCGATGGAAAACATGCGCAGCGTGTACGAAATTGCCACCAAATACGATATCCCAGTGGTGATTGACTCGGCTCGCTATTGTGAGAATGCTTATTTCATCAAACAGCGTGAAGAAGGCTACGCTGACAAATCGATTTTGGAAATCATTCGTGAAATGTATCAATACGGCGATATGCTCACGATGTCTGCCAAGAAAGATCCAATGGTGAACATTGGTGGCATGTGTTGTATTCGTGATCATCAAGAGTTGTTCCAAGCGGTGCAAACGCGCTGCGTTCCTATGGAAGGTTTTGTCACTTATGGCGGCATGGCTGGGCGCGATATGGAGGCTTTAGCCCGTGGCTTGTATGAGGGCGCGGATGAAGACTTCCTGCATTATCGAATCAGTCAGGTGCAATACTTGGGCGAGCGTCTGCGGGAGGGGGGAATTCCAATCCAATATCCAACTGGTGGCCATGCGGTGTTTGTTGATGCGGCGAAAATATTGCCGCACATTCCAGCCGATCAGTTCCCAGCACAAGCCTTGTGCAATGCGTTGTATCTGGAGGCTGGGATTCGAGCTGTTGAGATTGGCTCATTGTTGCTCGGACGTGACCCTGAAACGGGTGAACAGAAAGCCTCTGAGCTTGAATTAATGCGCTTAACGATTCCACGTCGAGTCTATACTAACGACCACATGGACTATATCGCGGATGCGTTGATCGAGTTGAAGAACCGAGCTCATGAATTGAAAGGTTTGACGTTCGAATATGAGCCTCCGGTTTTACGTCACTTTACGGCTCGCTTCCGTGAAATTGATTAACCTGAAGTAGGTTTGACACTTAGATAATTAGGTATCTAGGTACTTTAGTAAAGAGCAAAAGGCCGCGAGTGTCGCGGCCTTTTTTGATTTTGTCTGTTCAGTTCATTCCGAGCGGATATTACGCTAGCTCTAACGTGATGCGCACGAACTGTTCGTCTTGATATTGCACTTCATAATTGAATGTGCCACTGGCATAAATACTGCCAAGGAACAATGAGCGCTGACTCATTGGGCCACGGAAAAGCATCGAAATTGGTGCAATCATGGCGTTATTGTCGTCGAAATGTTGGTTTAAGTTATTTGATAACACACACAGCAAACAGCCATGCTGGTCATGCGATAGGTCGACATCTTCAGGACGAGAAAGCAGTACAGTGGTACCGAGTTTTTTCTCAATTTCGTTAATTAGTAGCAGGTAGCTATCTAAGTGAGGTTGCGGATTACTTGGTTTGTTCGCGTCAATGCAGCGTTCAAGTAAGGCTTCAAGGTCGCCATTTTCCCCTTTCGCCTGTTGAGTCAGAGACTTTAACGGCTTTTTAATCAGTTTGTAGCGATTGCTTTTCAGTTTAGGCTTTAGCCATTTTTGCAGCAGATCATTACGCTCTGTTGTAGGGAGAGGGCGTGAAGACGCATGGATTTTGAAGTGCAGGTGCAATAAGGCGTGCACTGCAAGCTCGCTCAGAAGTTGGTTAGCATCTGCGGATTGTCTTGCCTGCTTAGAACTTTGCATTACACTCAAACGAAATTTAAGAAGAAGGATAATGGTGCCGAGAGAGGGACTCGAACCCTCACACCTAAGGCACTAGCACCTCATGCTAGCGTGTCTACCAATTTCACCATCTCGGCATCATGATGCTCTGCATACACAGAGGCCTCAAAAAGAAGCACTCCAAATTGTATAACCAAACTCCATCTGTTGGCGAGAGTAAAATTGCTCATTTTTGGTGTTTCACGTTTGATTGCGTATTTATTGGCCGTTTTTGATCTTTTTACCATAAAGAACCGTCCCAATGCCCTTACTTTCCCTACCAGTATGGCTGCAAAATAGCAGGTTTGCATAAATTTTGAACGCTTGAACGTTTGCGTCAATAAATGTGATGAATATCTCGTTCGCTTGGCTATACTTGCGTCCCGTTTAAGCGGGAATTAGGGTTTAGTTGTTCAGGACCCTTACCCATACAAGCCGTCACAAGGAGCAGGTTGAGTTATAAACTCACCAGCAGTGAATGACCCCACGGACCGGACCAGCTAAGTTCAATTGCTTGTATAAGGTAAAAATTAAGATGTCGAACTATCCGTTCAGTCTACATTCTGGATCTACGAGTGCTTTACCACTCGATACGTTGTCCCTTTCTTCTGCCAATTCCTTTGGTTCTCTTTTCTTTTTCAACGTTCAGTAGGTCCGACTCATGAGTGTTCTATTTAGTTTATTTGGTATTGTTGCACTACTAGGTTGTGCTTTCCTACTGTCTGAGAGCCGTTCATCCATCAATTGGAAAACTGTGTCTCGCGCTTTGTTACTTCAGTTGGGCTTTGCCGCTCTGGTGCTTTATTTCCCTATGGGACAAGCCGCACTAGCGAGTTTAAGTAATGGCGTTGCCGGGTTATTAAGCTTTGCTGATGAAGGGATTCGATTCCTTTTTGGTGATCTCGCTTCTACTGGTTTCATCTTCGCTGTTCGCGTCCTTCCTATCATCATTTTCTTCAGCGCTCTTATCTCTGCCCTTTACTACTTGGGCATCATGCAAAAAGTAATTCAATTTATCGGCGGCGCTATCCAGAAATTCTTGGGTACCAGTAAAGCGGAATCACTCGTTGCAACGGGTAATATCTTCCTATCTCAAGGTGAGTCACCACTTCTTATTCGTCCGTTCCTATCAAACATGACTCGTTCTGAGCTATTTGCAGTAATGGCAGGTGGTATGGCATCGGTAGCGGGCAGTGTGCTTGGCGGCTATGCCGGCTTGGGTGTAGAGCTGAAATACCTTATCGCTGCGAGCTTCATGGCAGCGCCTGGTAGTTTGCTAATGGCGAAAATCATCGTTCCTGAGCGTCAGACGCCAAGCGATTACATCAACATTGAGCTAGACAAATCAGAAGAAAGTAACGTTATCGATGCACTAGCAAGCGGTGCGATGGGCGGTATGAAAGTCGCAGTGGCTGTCGGTACTATGCTGATTGCTTTTGTGAGTGTGATTGCGATGGTGAACACAGGCCTAGAAAACCTAGGTGAAATGTTTGGTTTTGCTGGTGTAACACTGCAAGCGATTTTGGGTTACCTATTTGCACCACTAGCATGGTTGATTGGTGTGCCAAGCCACGAGATCCTAGCGGCTGGTTCTTACATTGGTCAGAAAGTTGTAATGAACGAATTTGTGGCGTTCATTGACTTCGTACAGCACAAAGCGACACTGTCTGAGCACACTCAAGTGATCATCACATTCGCTCTATGTGGTTTCGCGAACATCGGTTCGATTGCGATTCAGCTAGGTTCTATCGGTGTGATGGCACCTGAACGTCGTAAAGATGTAGCAAGCATGGGTCTTAAAGCGGTAGCTGCTGGTACGCTAGCGAACCTAATGAGCGCATGTCTAGCAGGTATCTTTATCTCGCTTTAATATGATTGAGCAATAAATGAAAACCCGCCGATGTGGCGGGTTTTTTTATGGTGTTGGGAAAGCTGTGTGAGTCAGTGCAAGAGCATTCCCGAACCATGTTTATTCGATGTTATTTGGGGGATTTAGGTACTAACCCATAAGGGATCGATTTGAACGCTTTCGGGTGCGCTTGATATGTTGGTGCCTTGTGCACACCTTTCCAATCTAAAAGCATAATCGCGAGCACATTGCGATGTTCCCCATACTTTAGATCAAAGTCACCATCAACGGATGGAATCATCCCTTGTTCGGTGCTGATGGCATCTCGAATCGCTTGGCGTGTTTTCTCAACGACGGGATCGTGGTCAAGGCCAGCCAGCAAAAATGAAATACCTACTTCGGCAATGATGTCTTCTTTTGCTCGCAATAAAATCGTGTCGATGTTGTCGCGGAAGTAATCATAAATCCATTGATGATCCGCTTCATTCACGCGCTTTTGATAATACTGAGAGTCGGCAAAGATGATGTGCGTCATGCCATAGATTTTGTTGCCGTATTGCTGAGCAGAGAGCTTTTTATCATTGTCGTCGGGGTAGGTCGATCGGAATGCTTCAATGAACGCGTTCACCACATCTTGTTCACCCAGTTGACGCAGCCAATAGACCTGATTTGCCAACTGCGCTGCCCATGCCTCAATCATCTCTTTATCGGTGGCGTAGCGAGTAAAATCGTAACGACGAATGATTTCTCGCAGTGTTTTATCTTGTTGGTGCTTTAAGCCGTACTCATCTGCTCTCGCCATCGCGCCCAGTAAATCGACGCCAAGATACAAATATTCAGGGTGATGTTTTGTTACGGTATAACGACGTTGACTGCGCTCGTCCTCTTTTTCTTGGTAGCGAGTAAGCCGCTCAGAGGAGTACAAAATGATGTCTTCTGGTTTGACGACGTCATTCGCGAAGCGATTCAATCGGCTTGCGACTTGAGCCATGTCTGTCCAAATGGTTGCGTAGTATTTTTCATCTAAGGTTTGGCGGAACATACGCAGCCCAAAGTGGCCTTCCTTAAAGGGAGGAAGCGTGAATAACTCACGTTCGTATGTGTCGCGAATCAGCTGTGCTGATTGAGAGTAATTAAGTGCAGGTATCTCTTCTTGAGATGCCTGAACATTCAAGATGAGTGAGCAAGAGAGCAAGACCGCCAAGCTGATAGGTTTGATACGCATAAATCCATTCCCTGATATAACCTGGATGTAAACTTATCATCAATGTTTGTTAAGAATGTAAAACCTGAGTCAATAGTTCAAAATATGTCTAAAAGTCAGGTTGATACGTTCTCCTTTTGGTTTGGCTGTTTTGGGAACGCAGTGTCTCCAATGGTGCTGAAGCTCCCCAGCCATGATCAATAATGCGCCGTGGCCGAGCTCATATTCTATTTGAGTTTTACAATGTAAATTTCGTAGCACAAATCGGCGCGTATCACCTAAGTTCAACGAGGCGATCACCGGGTTTCTGCCCAGCTCTGGTTCATTATCTTGGTGCCACCCCATCGAATCCTGACCGTCGCGATACAGATTCGCCAATACAGAGTTGAACGCGGTGTTGGCAAGGCTTTCACAGCGAGCCTTGAGTGATAAAAGCTCAGACGTCCAAGGGTGAGGTGCCATGGTTAAACCCGAATAGGTGTAAGGCGCATCGCCATGCCAAGTCTGCAAACGAGGTTGAAGTACCGATTTCCCGAAAATGGTTATGCGTTCTTGTTGCCAAGGCAAGGTACTCATAAGCGTTGAAAAGTACGTATCCGCTTCTTGCTGAGAAAGAAAGTTTGGCTGATAAAAGAGCTTACCTTGGCGTACCTCTTGCCAATCCGTACTTTCAAATAAATCGCCTTGTCCTTGCATCCCGTTGCCTATTTAAACCATAAAAATTTCAGATAATTATTACCTTTGCAAAGGCTATTGGTTATTCTTGTAGATAATAAGAATTTTAACAATAAAAGAATAATTCTCGTAGTAACGGACGAGCTAGTGGGGAGCTAATGCGTTATTCACCCAGAAAGCAGTGCTATTTTGCGCTGTTCTTTTTCGCTTTTGTTGCCTTGTGTGTTGGTGTTATTGAGCTGTTGCATCAGAATCAGCAAGACCTTCAGCAAGAGCGCGTGCAAGTTGAAGCCAAAGAACAACTCTCTATCCTCCGCTCCAATTTGGAAGCGGTACTCATGGCTGATATTTACAAAGCCAGCACATTAGCGACGCTAATCACTTTGCTGCCAAATAGCGAAGAAGAGGAGCTAAGCATTGCCGCCGATCGTATTCTTAACAAAAGTAAGCACATCACGGTCATCGGTATTGCGGAAAATGATGTAATTAGCCATATATTCCCAACTCAAGGCAACGAGCGCGTCCTTGGTCTGGATTACCGTAAAGTACCAGCGCAATGGGTACAAGTTCAAAAAGCGAAAGATATTCAAGAGATTTTCATCGCGGGGCCGGTGTCGCTTGTTCAAGGTGGGCGAGGGCTTATTGTACGCGTGCCAGTATTTCGAGACCCACCAATCAACAAAGAGTATTGGGGTGTGATCAGCGCTGTGGTGGATTTTGATGGTTTAATGCGAGAGACCGGCGTATTCGACTTCTCATACCATTATCCTTTGACGATACGCGGTTATGACAGCGGCGGCGAATATGGGGATATGTTCTTTGGTGATCCTAATCAAACGGGCAAATTGTACGCCAAAGAGCATGTGCACTTCCCTTATGGTGGCTGGAGCATGGCGGCCTACGCGGGTGGTCAGCTTGAGCAACAAATTTCGTGGTTTGAGCTGAACATCGTTAGAATCATTGGCTATCCCATTCTTATTGCTCTGAGTATTGCGTTGATCGTGATTTACCGTTTGTACATCATCGCCGACGACCGTGCGCTGCATGATGAACTGACGCATTTGCCCAATCGCCGTTACTTTATGCAGTCATACAAGCAGCAGTTTGAAATCGCTAAGCGCTATAAAAAACGTTACAGCTTTGCGTTGATCAATATAGATCTAGACCGATTCAAACACATCAATGATACCTTCGGCCATGACGCGGGTGACAAGGTGTTGATTGCCACCGCAGAGCGCATCAAAAGCAGCTTGAGACGTTCAGACATGGTCGCGCGAATGGGCGGTGACGAGTTTTTAGTGGTCGTACACAATTTGGGAATGGAAGAGCACGTGCGGAAGTTACTGCAAAAGCTCAGGTTGGCGTTGTGTTCGACGCCCGTTATTTATGACGAAGAGCTGATTTACCTACGCGTGAGCATTGGTTACGCCATCTTCGATCCGCAAATGACTTCTCCAGAACAAATGATGAAAATCGCCGACGAACGGATGTATCAACAAAAACACGGCGGATAAAAAACAAAGCCCAGATTGATTCTGGGCTTTGTTGTATTTACAGAGTGAGAAAGATAGGGAAGGCAGAAAACTGCGTCCCCCAAGAATTCTCTATGCCAATTTGAAAGCACTTAGCTGGTGTTTTAGCTCCTTCGCTTCAGCTTGGTAACCGGAAACAATCTGGTTCAAGTCATCAGCGTGCTGACCCGTTTTGTGCGCGATGCTCGCCAATACGTCGATATCTTGGTCGATGGCTTCACATGCTTTAGATTGCTCAATGGTCGAGTGCGTAATGGTGCTGATGTGATTGTTCACGTGTTCGATGCTGCTTTCGAGTAAAGACACACTCTCATTCACTTGTTGCACGGATTCAAACGTGTCGTCACTGGCTTGTTTGCTCTTTGCCATGCTTTCTACTGAGAAACGGGTTTTTTCGCCAATTTGGTCCAACAGTTTGCTGATGTTCTCGGTAGCTTCTTGGCTGCGCTGCGCCAAATCACGCACTTCAGAAGAGACAACCGCGAAGCCGCGACCATGTTCGCCCGCACGAGCGGCTTCAATTGCTGCGTTAAGGGCTAATAAGTTGGTTTGTTCAGAAACGCTGTTGATGGTCTCGACTATTTGGCCAATGCTCTGCGTGTCGTTCGCCAATTCTGCCATGCATTGTTCAGTGGCGTTGATTTGCTCCAACAAGCTTTGCACGGAGCGGTAAGACAATTCACTTTGGGTCTGGCAGTCGACCACTTTGTTATTCATGGTTGTGGTGTCACCCATTGCGCGCTCTGCGGACTGAGCGATTTCCACACTCGATTGTGCGAGTTCAGTCATCGCGGTTGCGATGTTGTCGCACTTAGCGATGGTAGAGCGGCTACTGCTATCAAGATCCTGCGCAGATTCAACAATGTTTTGTAGTCGATTTGAGCTCTCGTTATTGGTCTTAGTGACGTCAAACAGCAGCTTTCTGAAGTTAGAGATCAAGGCATTAATGCTGTTCGAGATGGAAGCGATTTCATCTTTGCCGCGAGAATCGAGTTCAACCGTCATATCGTGGTGCTCAGACATACTGCGCAGGGTTTGTTTCAGGCGACCAACGCGGCTTCGTAGGCTTGCAACCAACCCCCACACCATCATGATCATAAGCAGAGAAATCACAGCAGTCGAAGCCATCAACAAGTTGCGATTTAACGTGGCTTGCTGCGCGGAATGTTCTGCTGCACTGAGCATCTGATCAACCATTTGGTTACGCAACTGGTTCATGAGACCGATGCGCTCGGTTGCCATAGGAAACCATTCCGTTGCTTGAGGCCCCTGAATGTTGTCTAGGTTGGCACTCTGGTTAAGGAAGGATTGCTGTACTTGTTCAACCTTCTTCCACACAGGATTGCTTTGGTGCGATTGCAATGACTGTCGATATTGTTCTGGGAACGCAATTTGCGCTTTTCTTGATGCGTAATCCCCCGATTGGATGTATCCCTCAATGTTGGAGAACAAAACAGATGTGGCGCTTCCTTTCGCAAATACCCCATTAAGTGCGCCGCGTGCTTGGCCTGCACGCTCTTTCATCACGATTACAGAGATCAACGCATCGCCAAGTGTACCTAGCTCTCGGCTTTGAGTCTGTGCAATCAAAATGTCGATGTTGTCGATGATGAGCTGATTCAGGTTGGAGTAATAACCAAAAGGTGCAATTTGAGGCGAAAGGCGATCAACCCCTTGTCGAACCTGATTGAGTCGATTGAGCTGCACTTGGACATCTTGGAGTAAGTCGTAGCTATCGCTGCTGCTAATTAATGGCGTGTTAAGTTGAACCAATGAATTGACCGCGTCATCGACTTTTTTTCTTTGCTGAGTCAGCTTTTGCACGATTTCAGTTTTGCCTTGGCTACCCAGCACGCCGGCTGTTAGTCCACGCTCGACAGCGAGATTATGCGCAAGGTTGTCGTAGTGGGTGATTAAGGTCACTAGCTGCTGATCTTTCAGGGCTTGGTGGGACTGAGTGTTTAAATTGATGGTGTGCTGAACCGCAAGAAAAATAGCAAGTAATAATGGGACGCCTGCAACAACACTGACCATGATATAGAGGGGAAACTGACGAACGAACGCAAACATAGAGCTCTCCTAGGTACCAACCGTGAAATCCATTTACTGAGGTATTTTTCCTCATTAATTAGCAGTATAGGGTAAAAATATGAAAGCTAATGGATAATCATAAAGTAGTAGTTGGTTTTTTGCTGAGAAAGTGATTAGTAGCAATGTAACAAGTGGTATATTTGCATGTTATTGCATTTTGCAAATGCAATTTGCGAAAGTGCTGGTTAATAATGCGTCGATATGCACCTGGATCTATTAAAAAACGGCTTTTTTAAAGTTGGCACGCATCGTGCTTTATCTAGAGTGACCCTTATTAAGCCGAGGGTCACCTAGCCAACTGACGTTGTTAGTGAATACACATTGTTCACAAGTATATACCGCCAATCACCTTTCTTGTGATTGGCGTTTTTTCTTTCTAGAGACCGATAATATTCACATTGTCACCCGTCTCGTCCGCTTCCCCGCATTTGCTGTAACAGCTTGGTTGTCTTGGACATACCGCCCCTCTTGAACAAATCAATCTTGCTTGGCTTTGAATGCCGCGTTCTATCCAATTGATATTTAAGATTTTAGCGATCGTAGTTAAGTCTTTTTTGATATGAGGCGGAATAACACTGCTTCCGCCGGAAGCGACACAGAGAGACTTCAACTCTTCCGCTATGGAAACCGCATCACCGCCTTGTGCTGAAATCGCAGGGTTTAAATCTATCCCCGCACACAACACTCGGTTGTTCCCCGCCGGGTCAAATACGTTGACCGATTCGCAGCAATAAATGCGTGGCTCGTCACCCACATTCAAAATCGAGATTTGCGCAGAGCTCGTATCTAAAGGTTGGGATAGGCGTCTGAATACCGCCCAGTGTTGGCATGGGTCATTCACTTTGCGCATGTTGCCCCAAGGAAGTGGGATGCCATTCCCTCGATACACGGCTTTAAGCTTGCCCGGCCCGTACGCGTCGAAATAGTGCCAATGGGGATATGGTGACACAACGGTCATGCGGCGCATCGCAACGGATGGCGAAACGCCTGCTTTTTTATGAACATCAATTTCGTAACCGGAGCGGTCGAGCAACTGACGAAATGGCACTTTAGGGCAAAGCAGAGCTCCTGCAAAAAAGCTGGACTCAAAGTCTCGCCAAGCTTGCAGAATGTCTTGCGAATTTAGCTCAGAGTTCGAAACGGGGCTGTCCATTTGTTCCCAGTTATTCTGATGTCCGATGGAGAGCACGTTATTCATCGCGTCGCTGCTGTGCAATACGCGGTGGCCAATGTATACCGATAAGTCGTATTTTAAACGGGTAGGGTAGTCGCGCATCCGTTTGTTGAGATAAATGGTGCCCGGAGGTTCCATGAATGACGTAATCAATTGCTTGGCGTTTACGCCCAATTCATCGATGACATCTTGAGGTGCTCGGTCAACCCAGCGGATATCCAAGCCCATACTTTTGGCAATGTCGATCAAATCCTCAACCGACAAATTAAGGCGCTTCAATCCCACTTCTTCGGCGGCACGTTCTAAATCAGGAAAATGGTTTTGATGGTTCTCTTGGTGCGCGCGGATCAGCAAGTGAGCAAATTGACGACCTGTGATCCCGGTTTGAGACAGCATTTCTGGAATAGCAATCTGAAGAATGTCATTGGAAAACAGGAAGCTCGGTTCTAGCGCCATGCCATTAATCCCGCCTCGATTCCCTTTGTTGGGGGTAATGGCTTCTAATTCGGGCTCATCATCTAAAAACCACGCCGGATCTTTTTGAAAAACTTCTGCGATTACCTCGAGCATATCGATACTCGGGACGCGTTTTCCGCGCTCAATCATCGAAAGGTAAGAAACCGACGGCGCGTACTCAGGATTAATCCTTACACAACGGGCAGACAAATCTTCCATCGTTAAATGGTTGTTTTTTCTTAGGTTACGAATTTTCGTACCAAGAAAATGGGACTGACGAATAAGACTTTTTGACACAGACATTTTGTAAAATTCACATTGTAAAATTTTTGTTGTGAAATTGTAGTCAATATTTCGCTAGTCTACATAATGAGCAGGCAAGGAAATTAACCATAAACTTCACAGAATTGCCTGAAACTTAAATAAAGGATTTAAGTTTTTACTCTAGGACGAGTTTTTAAGTGCGAGGATATGACGATGAATATGCTGAACTTCGATAAAAAAGAGATGCAACAACAACAACGCCCATTTATCGCTGAAGCCGTATTTGCCGTCGAAGCGGTAAGTGCTGAGCAGCAGAGTGAGAAACAAGTAAAAGCGAAGCAACTACTAGACCGCATGTTCCCATTGGAGAACGGGTCGCACCAAGATGTATCAAGTTACGTGATTGATTACCGCCATGTTTTGGCTTATTTCAAAGACGGTACACACAGCGGCCTGAAAAGCCCAAAACACTTCGTGGCGTATACTGGTGAAAAGGAAGACCCAAAATCGATCTTGTTCAAAGATGATTCAGGCAACCACGTAGAAGTGCTGTTTGGTTGCCATAAAGGCACAGGTTGTGTGGAGTTGATGGACATCGATGACATCCAATTGGAAACTCGCATTACGTTCAATCCAGAGCTTACAGGCAATGCGCCAACCGCGATGCGTCATTGGATTAGTCTTATTAAAGGCGACAAGAAAGGCAAGCCGATGGCGTGTAGCGAAGACAAAGAGTACACCGCAAAAAATGGTGACGACTATGTTCTTAGCTACTGCTACAGCATTGATTAATCAAATATAAGCCCAAGTAGCCTGCTTTGGGTATGTAGGACGAGAAAGTAGAAACCCCGCGCTAAACAGTGCGGGGTTTCTTTATTTGTTCTAACCGTCTTTACTGTGTTGCCAGAGAGGTTAGCTTAGATAGGCATCACTCGGTTTCGACCGAGTTGTTTTGCTTCATAAAGCTGTTTATCGGCTTTGTTGACCAATGAATCTACGGTGTCACCAACTTCGAACTCTGCCACACCAAAAGAAGCGGTAATGCTATGAACTTGTGTGCCCGAGCGTTTATCACGTACGCGTAGCTTTTCAATCATGCGGCGCAGGGTATCGGCATATTGGCGGGCGATTCGTAGGGATTTGTTTGGCACAATTAACGCAAATTCTTCGCCGCCGAAGCGGTACGCACTCACACCATCGCGACAGCTTTGTTGCAGTCGACGCGCGATCGCTTTCAATACTGTGTCACCAAATAGGTGCCCATAGTTATCGTTGAACGCTTTAAAGTGGTCGATATCCAGCAAGATGAGAGTCATCGCCTGATTAGCGTTAATCAGCATGCTCAAATCAGTATCAAAGGCGCGACGATTGTAAAGATTAGAGAGTCCATCAAACAGCGCATCTTTTTGTACTTCGGCTAATTGATTCTTCAAACGAGAAATTTCTTCACTCGCATTGGTGAGTTGACGGTTTAAGAATTTAGTTGAGTGGCGAATCTCATGAGATTCAGCAACGAGTTGGCGGATCACCACCATCACTTCTTCGATGCTCAAGCTGTTGTCTTCAACTTTTTCTAATTTGTTGAAGCTCTTATCGACCATCGCAGAGAAAGAAGAGGTATCTGACAAAGTATCACTCATGGAGCTCGACACTTCATGTAATAGTACTTCTACGTTGGTTTTGAGATCTTCTAAACTGGTTTCTGCTCTACTGGCCACGTAGTTGTTGTAAAGCTGTTTGTTCGCTGCTGGTGGACAAATACCGTAGTGTTCTAACACTTCGTCCATCTCAAAATTGAGTTCTGGAATGGTTTTGTCTACGTAGGTATACCAAAGCGCGTAGTTTGCGGGGGTGGCAGCTACATGATTTTTGATCATTAGTGGCACCGCTTTTTTTAAGTTAGCGGTCGATTTCTTAAACTCGTCAGTCATTTCTGCGATGTTACTAGCAAAATGGAATTGGATTTAGATTACCGGATATTAACTAATATCGCTTTAATTTTTATCATTTTTGCTTGGTTTATATAAAAAAATGAGCAAATAGCGGTGATATTCATAAATCTGAAATTTGATTTTATAAAATCGCGGTTTAAAAAGTGAACGATTGAGGATGGAAATACGATTTGTCTCTTATGTTCACTATTCATGTAAAGAGCATGGAAAGCGCTGTAGTTAGTGAGAACGGATGATCCGCTTGCGATGCCGAGCGTAAAACAAATCAGTACATTTAGCTCCTCGCCTAAGGACGTTTTTTGAAAAAGAAAATAGGGCTTTACTGGTTTACGTTTGACCTAAGACTTCACGATAACTCGCTATTGGTTGATGCCTCATCTTTTCTGGATGAATTGGTTTGCTTGTATTGTCGCCCTTCAGTAACTCCTTTTCTCCATCATTTTGCTCAGGAGGCAGCGCTCGGACGAGCAAGGCAGAAATTTATCGATGCGTCTTTGTGCGAACTGAATGACGCACTCGGCCAATTAGGCCAGCGACTTTGGACGCTAGATTTACCCCCGTATCAAGCCCTCAAATATGCCATTCAATATTTGAGTGTCACTCATCTTTATGCAGACGAAATGGCTGGCTCGGATGAACAGAGCATATTGCACAAGCTGCAAGATGAATACCCACACCTTGTCATTGTTCAGCACTCTGTACGCAGTTTGTTCGACGAAAGCAAGCTGCCGTTTACGTTGCCTGATCTACCTGAGACTTTTACTCAGTTTAGAAAGTGCGTTGAAGGGATAGACATCGCCCACCCAGTAGATGCGCCGAGCCGCCTACCACCAATGCCAAAAGGCGCTCAACTGCCAACTTTATCCTCTTTTTACTTTGATGAGTCTGCGCTGTTTTCTGGCGGAGAATGGAGTGGTCTTGCGCATTGTCGGCGTTACTTTTCTTCTGGCTTGGCAAGCTCATATAAAGAGACGCGCAACGGACTCGACGGGATGGCGTATTCCACCAAATTTTCACCTTGGCTTGCGCTTGGTTGTGTGTCGCCAAGAATGATTTATGCCATGCTCAAACAGTATGAACAAACCCAGGGGGCGAATGATTCGACTTACTGGATTTACTTTGAATTGTTGTGGCGCGAATATTTTTATTGGTATGCAAGGTGTTATCAACAAAGGCTGTTTCGGTTTGGTGGCATTCGCAATCAACCGCCGTTAACCAGCTTTTATGCGCATCGTTTTCAGCAGTGGAAAAACGGCACCACACCGTATCCCATTGTCAACGCGTGTATGCACCAACTGAATCACACTGGTTATATGTCTAACCGTGGTCGCCAGTTGGTTGCAAGTTGCCTTGTTCATGAACTGGGGTTGGACTGGCGGTATGGCGCAGCCTACTTTGAAACGCAATTGATTGACTACGATGTCGGCTCGAATTGGGGAAACTGGCAATATTTAGCGGGAGTAGGGGCAGATCCGAGAGGCTCTCGTCAGTTTAATTTGGAGAAGCAGACACAAATGTACGACCCAAATCATGAGTTCATTGAACGATGGCAAGGGCGTGACAGCCGAGCGCAGCAAGACGTTGTCGATATGGTCGACTGGCCAATCGCAACGCAGTAAGAAAATGGAGATAAATAAATGCGTTATGACACGGTGCGATTGATTCTCGGCGACCAACTCAACAGCGAGCATTCTTGGTTTCAGCAAGCGGATGATACCGTGCTTTACTTGATTGCTGAGCTCAAGCAAGAAAACACTTACGTTACGCATCACATTCAAAAGGTGTGCGCTTTCTTCTCCGCGATGGCTATTTTTGCTCAAGAGAAGCAAGAACAAGGGCATCATGTTCTGCATCTAACTTTGGATGACACTGCCGCTTTTGACGATCTTGACCAAGTATTGCAGCACTACGTTCGTGAAGTAGGGGCAAGCAAATTTGAGTATCAACGGCCTGATGAATATCGACTGTTGGAACAACTGACCAAGTTGAAATTAGAAGGTGTTGTCAAACGTAGCGTCGATACCGAGCATTTTTTACTGCCTTTTGCAGAAATAGAACAGCAGTTCCCGCAAGGTAAACACATCATGATGGAGCACTTTTACCGACGGATGCGCAAGCGCTTTGATATTTTGATGCAAGACGGTAAGCCAGTGGGTGAAAAGTGGAATTACGATGCCAACAACCGTAATAAACTGAAAGCGAAAGATATCGAGCAATTACCCAAACCGCTGATGTTTAGCCTGAATGTTGACGAGATTGTAGAGCGATTAACGCGACACAAGATCTCGACCATTGGTTCACTCAATGGTGATTTGTTATGGCCAGTGAATCGCGCTCAAAGCCTATCTTTGCTCGCGCATTTTTGTCAGGTTTGTCTCCCTCACTTTGGTCGGTTTCAAGATGCGATGACGGCGGAGCACGAATCCAAATGGAGTTTGTACCACAGTCGTTTGTCGTTCTCGATGAACAGCAAGTTACTGCACCCCAAAGAGGTAATCGATGCTGCACTTAGTGCATACCAATCTAACAAACACATCGATATTGCGCAGGTAGAAGGATTCATTCGTCAGATCTTAGGTTGGCGGGAATTCATTCGGGGTGTGTACTGGGCGAATATGCCGCAGTATCCGCAGATAAATGAGCTCGAAGCATCACGTGATTTACCCGACTACTTTTGGACAGGAAAAACCAAGATGGCTTGTATGCGCAATGCAATAGGTCAGTCTCTCGATTATGCCTACGCCCATCATATTCAGCGTTTGATGGTGACGGGCAACTTTTGTTTGCTCACCGAGATGAATCCTGACCAAGTAGATGCTTGGTATCTAGGCATTTATGTCGATGCGATTGAGTGGGTAGAAATGCCCAATACACGTGGTATGGCATTGTTTGCCGATGGTGGCATTGTTGGCACCAAGCCTTATGCCGCAAGCGGGTCGTACATCAACAAAATGAGCGATTACTGTAAAGGTTGCCACTATGACAACAAGGCGCGCAGTGGTGAAGGCTCTTGTCCGTTTAATAGTCTTTATTGGCGATTTATGGACAAGCATGAAAAGCGACTCGCTACCAATCCACGCATCGGCATGATTTTCCGGTCTTGGGACAATATGGAAGCTTCGCAGCGCCAAGCGATTCTTGAGACGGCTGAACGCTATATCGCGGATTTGGAGCATTTGTGATGAACATTTTGATCGTCGGTGGAAACGGAGGGATTGGTTTGGCGATGGTCAAAGAAGCACTAGTGCGCTTTCCGCAGGCTCAAATTCACGCGACCTATCGGCGCACAAAATCCGATTATGAACATTCAGCCTTGATTTGGCACCAGGTCGATGTCACGGATGAAACGCAGGTCAAAAATTTGAGTCAAGCGGTTAATAGTATCGATTGGGTGATCAACTGTGTCGGTATGCTGCATACGCCAAACAAAGGTCCGGAGAAAAATCTCAGAATGGTGGAGCCTGACTTTTTCCTGCAAAACATCGCCGTTAACACCTTGTCAAGCATGTTACTCGCTAAGTATTTCACGCCACTTTTAAAGTGCAGTGGTGCACCGAAATTTGCGGTTGTATCGGCCAAAGTTGGCAGCATTAGCGACAATCATCTTGGCGGTTGGTACAGTTATCGAGCCTCGAAAGCCGCGCTGAATATGTTTCTCAAAACCATGTCGATTGAATGGCAACGCACGCTTAAAAATGGCGTGGTCTTGGCATTGCATCCGGGCACGACGGATACCGCGTTGTCTGAACCGTTTCAAGCTAATGTTCCTGAGGGTAAGTTGTTTACACCAGAGCGCGTTGCCAGTGATTTAATGGGGCAGATAGTAAAAGCCG
>NZ_JAPEID010000027.1:0-70771 GCF_028823755.1 Vibrio sp. VP6 | reverse complement strand
GCGCCAAACTCAGCGCTAAGTCTTCTAGGTTAATTTTAAACCTAAGACGAGAACCTCATTGGCTCGTGGTGAGAGATGAGCGAGTAAACCCAGCTTCGGCTGGGTTTTTTTCTGCCTTTAAAAGAGCGAAGGTATTCATCAAAGACAATATTAGAGCTTCATCACACTTCAGTAAGCCAAAGAAAATAATCGCAAAAAATTGAAAATTTCTCCTAAAGGATATGCATACGTCGCCGTTAAAGGGACTGAGAGAAATGAGATGTACCTAAGTGAGGTGAGAGACACGACGGTACATTCACTAAGCCTTAAGGAGATCAATTATGGCGATTAACGTTAATACTAACGTTTCTGCGATGACCGCACAGCGTTACCTAAACCACGCGGCTGAAGGTCAACAAAAATCAATGGAGCGTTTGTCTTCGGGTTATAAAATCAATAGCGCGAAAGATGATGCTGCAGGTCTACAGATTTCAAACCGTTTGAACGCTCAAAGCCGTGGCCTAGACATGGCTGTGAAAAACGCGAACGACGGTATCTCCATTGCACAGGTTGCTGAAGGTGCAATGAATGAATCTACCAACATCCTACAACGTATGCGTGACCTATCGCTTCAATCTGCGAACGGTTCTAACTCAAAAGCAGAACGTGTAGCGATCCAAGAAGAAGTAACAGCGCTAAACGACGAACTAAACCGTATCGCTGAAACAACCTCTTTCGGTGGTAACAAACTGCTTAACGGTACGTACGGTACTCAATCTTTCCAAATCGGTGCGGACTCTGGCGAAGCTGTAATGCTTTCTATGGGCAGCCTACGTTCTGATACTTCAGCAATGGGTGGTAAGAGCTACTCAGCAGAAGAAGGTAAAGATGCATCTTGGACAGTTGGTGATAAAACTGAGCTTAAAATGAGCTACACCAACAAACAAGGGGAAGAGAAAGAACTTACCATCAAGGCTAAGCAAGGCGACGACATCGAGCAGCTAGCAACTTACATCAACGGTCAAAGCGAAGATGTAAAAGCGTCTGTTGGTGAAGACGGCAAGCTACAAGTATTTGCTTCTACTCAGAAAGTAAATGGTGAAGTTGAGTTCTCTGGCAACCTAGCTGGCGAGATCGGTTTTGGTGATGCGAAAGACGTAACGGTTAAAGACATCGACGTAACAACGGTTGCAGGCTCTCAAGAAGCTGTAGCAGTTATCGACGGTGCACTTAAATCAGTAGACAGCCAACGTGCGTCACTAGGTGCTTTCCAGAACCGTTTCAACCACGCAATCAGCAACCTAGACAACATTAACGAAAACGTTAATGCATCTAACAGCCGTATTAAAGATACTGATTACGCGAAAGAAACAACAGCGATGACTAAGTCGCAAATTCTTCAGCAAGCAAGTACTTCAATCCTGGCTCAAGCGAAGCAGTCACCATCTGCAGCGCTAAGCTTGTTGGGCTAACAAGGTCGACCCAGCCTAGTGCTTAGGTCACCAAAACGATAGATCCTATCGTTAGCTCATAAGGTGGAAGGGAGATTGTAATGGAAATATCCTCCTACGCATCGAACATCCAGCCTTACGGCACACCGAATGGCACAAATGTTGCAAATAAAAATGGCAACGGCATAGGTACGCCTAGCACAGCAAGTTCAACCGGTGACGTTTCGCCGCAAAAAGCGAAAGGCACCGAGCACGACTTCTCTGTTCAAGCGGCAATCGAGATGGCGGAAAGCCGTCAGGAGCTAAACAGAGAAGAACGTGAAAAAATGGTCGAACAAATGAATGAGTTTGTCTCGTCCATCAACAAAGGAGTGGCGTTTCGTGTGGATGAAGAATCCGGCAGAGACGTTGTGACGATTTACGAAACCAATACTGGTGATGTGATTCGTCAATTTCCTGATGAAGAACTGCTAGTGGTATTGCGTCGCCTAGCTGAGCACACAGCTAACAGCGGTTTGTTAGTTGAAAAAGTGTAAGTCGTTTTTGAGGTGATTTAATGAGTTTAGGCCCTGTGGGGATGTCTGGCGGCATGGATATTAATTCCATGGTCAGCAAAATTGTGGATGCGGAACGTGTGCCTAAGCAGCAACGCATCGACAACGATCGCACGACAATCAATGCCAGTATCAGTGCCTATGGGCGACTCAGAGAATCGTTGGATACGATGAAAAATCTCATGGCGAACTTTCGTCAGGAGAAAGCGTTTGCCGTCCGCACGGTTGAAACCACGGACGACAATATCGTATCGGCCACCGCAACCACTGACGCTATAGCCGGTAAGTATGCTATCGATGTGTTGCAGCTTGCACAGAGCCACAAAGTCGCTTCTGACGTATTGCCAGAAGACGCAAAATTTGGTCCTGGTAAGCTGCAGATTTCGCTTGGTGATGACCGTTTTAATATCGAGGTTCGTTCTCGATCTAAGCTCATCGATGTCGTACGCGGCATCAATGGCGCTAAAGACAACCCTGGCGTTCGTGCTTCCGTCATTAATGATGTCGAAGGACCGCGTCTTATCCTTGCCTCAAACCTCTCTGGTAAGGATCATCAAATCAAAGTCAGCGTGGAAGCCGAAAGAGGCAACCCTCTGAAATATTTCGAATACCAAACACTTGAAGACCGAGTTAATGCGCTTGAAGAAGCACGTGCTGCGGCAGAAGAAGTGTTAGGGCCATTACAAGCTCCGCAACAACCGGATCAACCAGAAATTCTGGATGAGAACGGCAACCCTCTACCTCCAGAAGCGCAAAAAGCGGCAGATAATGCACAAGATGATGCATCGCAAGAGCCGATCTCTGCTGCTGGTGCAGAGGCTGCTAAAGCCGGACAAGAAGCCATTGATAAGGCCAATCAACGTTCGAGCTTGCGACCTGAAGAGCGCATTCCAGGTTGGACAGAAACTGCGTCAGGCACCTTGCTGGATTCATACGAAGAGCCAGAACTGGAACTGGACGAAAAGGCGATAGAGAAAGCGCCGGATGTTCCAGGTTGGAATAATGCCGCCTCAGGCACATTGACGGATTCTTACGTTACGACCAAAGAAGCTAAGCAGCTCCTAGAACAAGAAAAAGCAGAAATCGAGCAGAAAATTGCGGATGAAAAGCAAGAACTCGACGCAAAAGTCGAACGTGGTGAGCTTTCCGAAGAGCAAGCCAAGCAAATTCATCGTGCGAAACTCGATCCTCAAGAGCGTGAACGTCTAGAAAAAATCGACGAAGCAGAAGCCAAAATCGCAAAAGCGCAATCCTCATTCGAAGAATACCTTGGTATGACAGAGGTACAAGCGGGGCAAGACTCTGAAGTGCTGCTTGACGGCGTGGCAAAACTTTCAAGCCATAACAACGTAATTGAAGATGCCATTGAAGGCGTAGATTTGACACTTAAAGGCAAGTCAGAACCAAACAAGCCGCCGGCAGAAATCGGTGTCGAGTACGACCGTCAAAGTGTACGCAGCGACATCGAAAACTTTGTTTCGGCGTACAACTCGTTTTATCAAACTTCGCAAGCACTCTCGAGTGTGGACCCAACTACCGGCCAAAAAGGGCCGCTAGCTGGTGACAGCACGGTGCGAAGTGCCGATTCACGATTGAAAGCCGTCTTTTCAAGCCGAATCGATCAAGCACCAGAAAATCTGAAATCATTGACAGAATTTGGTATCACCACGACGCGTCAAGGCACGCTTGAAATCAACTATGACATGCTTGACCGTCAGTTGAACAATAACTTCAACGAGTTAGAAAAATTCTTCGGTGGTAACACTGGTTTTGCGAAGCGTATCGAAGATGCGATTCACGGCATCACCGGTATTACGGGTAGCATTCGTACGCGAGAGAAAAGTCTCACAGAACAAAACTACCGTTTGAATGATGACCAAGCGGCATTAGATCGCCGCATGGAAGGGCTGGAAAAGCGTACCCATGCGAAATTTACCGCGATGCAAGACGCGACAGGTAAGATGCAGGGTCAACTTGGGGCTCTTATGAGTGCGTTAGGTTAATAAATGCAAAATGAACTCATAGAAATTAGTGATATAGATCAACTAATTACGCAAGAGCTGGAAAAAGTTGACTTTAATACTGAAGAAATTCTTCGCTTGGTCGATATCAGGGAACGGTTATTGCAAAACCTGTTACCAATTATTCAACAAAATCCCTTGGTAAAACAGGATGCAGAGTGGCAAGACTTGCTGACTCGTACCAAAAGAATTGTCGAGCTGATGCAATCAGAAACGTCAAAGGTCGGAAAAGAGCTTCACAAATTCCGTTATGGCCAACGTTCGCTTCAGCAGTACAAAAAATTTATTTAAAAGAGGATTACTATGCGCGGTTCTTTGCAAGCATACAAAAAAGTATCAGTCGACAGCCAGCTGAGCGCGGCTTCTCCGCACAAAGTCATTCAAATGCTTATGGCTGGTGCAATTGAGCGCCTTATTCAAGGCAAAGCAGCCATGCAAGCAGGCAATATCCCAGCAAAAGGCGAGCGTTTAGGTAAAGCACTCGACATTATTATTGCGCTACGCAGCTGTTTGTCGATGGAAGATGGTGGTGACATTGCTTCAAACTTAGATTCATTGTATGAGTTTATGATCACGCAGATTTCTGCGGCAAACCACCAGAATGATCCACAGCCGATCGACGACGTTATTGACATTATTCGTGAGATTAAATCGGCTTGGGATCAGATCCCAACAGAGTTCCACAACTTGACAGCAGCAGAAGTCGGCATTTAATAATCAAAACAATGCTTTAGGATCGACTTAAAACATTAAGACTGCATTAGCAACAAGTTGCGCATGAAAGTTACAATCGAGCTCACACCTCTATATTGCTTGGTTGCCTTATTTTCATATTCAAATAAAATAGAAGCCATTAGTAGCCCTAATGGCTTTTTTTGTTGCTGATTTTCCTATTTTGTCGATCGTAAATTGAGTGTGGTGTTTCCGCCTTCTTTAGCACCCAATTGCGCAAATCCAGGTTTGGCCGCAACGCACCTAAAATAAAGGCAATCATTCTTACTTATGCAAGGTTTGGCAAAGCTGCTTGTAATTGATGATGACGCATCAAGTCGTTTGAATTTAAGCAATATATTGGAATTTGTTGGAGAAAGTTGCGAAGCTGTCGGTTCTGAACAGCTAGGCGATGTTGATTGGTCTAGCGTATGGTCAGGCTGTATCGTTGGCAATATCTCAGCAGGTCGAGCGGCAACTGCCGTGATGGCTCGTCTCAACGATGCATACCATATCCCACTTCTTGTCTTGGGCAGCTTTCCTTTGCCTGTGGACGATCTCCCAAACTTTGTTGGCGAATTAGAGCAACCGCTAAATTACCCACAGCTTAGTGAAGCGTTACGTCACTGCAAAGATTTTCTTGGCCGTAAAGGGGTCAATGTTGTTGCTAGTGCGCGTAAAAACACGCTGTTTCGTAGCTTAGTAGGGCAGAGTCGCGGCATTCAAGAAGTTCGTCATCTTATTGAGCAAGTATCGGGTACAGAAGCCAATGTCTTGATCCTTGGTGAATCGGGTACGGGTAAAGAAGTGGTAGCACGTAACATTCACTACCATTCGTCATACCGCAATGGTGCGTTTGTGCCAATTAACTGTGGTGCAATCCCACCGGAGCTACTCGAAAGCGAATTGTTTGGCCACGAAAAAGGCGCGTTTACTGGTGCGTTAACGGCGCGTAAAGGTCGATTTGAATTAGCAGACGGTGGCACGATCTTCCTTGATGAAATTGGTGACATGCCAATGTCGATGCAAGTGAAGTTATTGCGTGTACTTCAAGAACGTTGTTTTGAGCGAGTTGGCGGAAACTCGACAATCAAAGTCAACGTGCGTGTGGTTGCTGCGACACACCGTAATCTGGAAAGCATGATCGAAGAGGGCACGTTCCGTGAAGATTTGTTCTATCGTTTGAACGTTTTCCCAATCGAAATGCCAGCGCTAAAAGAGCGTAAGCAAGATATCCCATTGTTATTGCAGGAGCTGATGACACGTCTGGAAGCCGAAGGCGGCCAGCCAATCTGTTTCACGCCGCGTGCGATCAACTCTTTGATGGAACACCACTGGCCGGGTAACGTGCGCGAGTTAGCTAACCTTGTTGAGCGCATGATCATTTTGTACCCAAACAGTCTGGTTGATGTGAACCATCTTCCGACGAAATATCGCTACAGTGATATTCCAGAGTTCCAACCTGAAGGTAATCCGTTCACTTCGATTGAAGAGCAAGAGCGCGATGTGTTCCAAGACATCTTCTCGGAAGATTTCAGCTTTGACGAGCAAAGCGATCTGGATCACAACATGAATGCGCCTCAAGCGTTACCACCAGAAGGGGTGAACCTAAAAGAGCTATTAGCAGATTTGGAAGTCAACATGATCAGCCAAGCGTTAGAAGCGCAAGGTGGGGTCGTTGCAAGGGCTGCAGATATGCTGGGTATGCGCCGTACAACGTTGGTTGAGAAAATGCGCAAGTATAATTTGCAGCGTTAGATCGAGCTTCAGTTCAATCACAAAAGTTATCTTTTCTGACATTAAAATCAGACATTTCTCGGTGTCAACTTATTGTCGATAACATAACGTCATGATAAATATAAAAAATAGCTTGGTACGCTAATTGCTTACCAAGCTATTTTACTTTTTAGTGGCGATATTTCGACAGGCAGTGAATGGACAATAACACCAACCAATCCCATTTAGACTCAGTAGAAAACCAAGTTGAGCGCTATAAGCAGGTATTGGATGTGATGCCCGCAGGGGTTATTTTGCTCGACACGTATGGTGTTGTGCGAGAAGCAAACCCCGAGGCGCACCGAATTCTAGAAATCCCACTGGTTAACGAGAAATGGTTCAACATCATTCAAGCGGCTTTTGATCCGCGTGAAGATGATGGCCACGAAGTGTCACTGCGTAATGGTCGCAAAGTGCGTTTGGCGATTTCTGCCTCCGCGACAGGGCAGCTGATCCTCATCACCGACTTAACCGAAACCCGTTTACTGCAAGCTCGTGTGAGTGATCTACAACGTCTTTCTTCATTAGGGCGTATGGTTGCATCGCTAGCGCATCAAGTGAGAACGCCGCTGTCGAGCGCAATGTTGTACGCCTCTAATTTGGGCGCGCCTAATCTTCCGCCAGCGACGAGAGAGCGCTTCCAAAGTAAATTAATGGATCGACTGCACGATTTGGAGAAGCAGGTTAATGATATGCTGCTTTTTGCCAAAGGTGGTGATAATAAAGTCATTAAGCCATTTACGATTGCTCAATTGGTTGCTGAATACCAACCAATGGTCGAAACCGCTCTTAAAAACAACAACATTGATTACTTCCTCGAAGTAGAAGAAGAACAGACCGAATTGCTTGGCAACGCGAATGCTATCGCCTCTGCACTGAGTAACTTGGTGATGAACGCGATTCAAATGTCAGGCAAAGAGTCGCAAATCGACATCTTTTTCCGCCCGGTAAACGGTGAACTGCGCATTTCTGTGCAAGACAGCGGCCCGGGTGTACCACAAGAACTACAGGCCAAAATTATGGAGCCATTTTTTACCACGCGTTCTCAAGGAACCGGGTTAGGGCTGGCTGTCGTTCAAATGGTTTGCCGTGCCCATGACGGCCGATTGGAACTTATTTCAGAGCAGGGTGATGGAGCCTGCTTTACCATGTGCATTCCGCTGGAGCGAGTGCAATCAGAAGCGCAATAAGCGGCTTCTGGTAATAACAATTACTGGAGAATCAGAATGGCGCAAAGCAAAGTGCTGATCGTAGAAGACGACGAAGGTCTTCGTGAAGCCCTCGTGGATACTCTGGCTCTGGCAGGGTATGAATGGTTAGAAGCCGATAGTGCAGAAGACGCATTAGTAAAGCTGAAATCAAATGCGGTTGATATCGTGGTATCTGACGTGCAAATGGCAGGTATGGGTGGCTTAGCGCTGCTGCGTAACATCAAACAAAATTGGCCGAACTTACCAGTGTTGCTAATGACGGCTTACGCCAATATCGAAGATGCCGTTTCTGCAATGAAAGATGGCGCGATTGATTACATGGCGAAACCATTTGCGCCAGAAGTGCTGCTTAATATGGTAAGCCGTTATGCTCCTATCAAAAGTGATGACAACGGTGATGCTGTCGTTGCTGATGAAAAGAGTCTGCGCTTACTTGCTTTGGCTGACAAAGTGGCTCGCACTGATGCGAACGTGATGATCTTAGGCCCAAGCGGTTCAGGTAAAGAAGTGATGTCGCGTTACATTCACAAAGCATCAAACCGTAAAGACGGCCCATTCGTTGCGATTAACTGTGCGGCGATTCCTGACAACATGCTGGAAGCGACGCTATTCGGTTACGAAAAAGGTGCATTCACTGGTGCTGTTCAAGCGTGTCCGGGTAAGTTCGAGCAAGCGCAAGGCGGCACAATCTTACTTGATGAAATCAGCGAGATGGACTTAAACCTGCAAGCGAAGTTATTGCGTGTTCTACAAGAGCGCGAAGTAGAGCGTCTTGGTAGCCGTAAGAGCATCAAGCTAGATGTTCGTGTGTTAGCGACCAGTAACCGTGATCTCAAACAGTATGTGTCGGAGGGTAATTTCCGTGAAGACTTGTACTACCGCCTGAATGTGTTCCCAATCGCATGGCCAGCGCTGAATGAGCGTAAAGGGGACATTGCGCCACTTGCGAAGCATCTTGCCGAGCGTCACTGTAGCAAAATGGGTATGCCTGTTCCTCAGTTCTCGTCAGTTGCAGTGGAAAAACTATTGCAGTACCCATGGCCAGGTAATGTTCGAGAGCTGGATAACGTTGTACAACGCGCGCTGATTTTGAGTGAAAACGGCGATATCGGTGCAGAGCACATCTTGCTAGAAGGCGTGGATTGGCAAGATGCCAACAGCTTGCAATACGTTGTGCAAAGTGCAGAAACATTGGTCCCTGATGTCAAGCCTGTTGCTCAAGCTGAATCCGTCAACCGCGTTAACACTGGCGGCGAGGGATTGGGTGGCGAGCTGCGCGATCAAGAGTACGCGATCATTCTAGAAACCTTGGTGGAATGTAATGGCCGACGCAAAGAAATGGCAGAGAAATTGGGCATAAGCCCACGTACTCTGCGCTACAAACTTGCCAAAATGCGTGACGCGGGTATAGATATTCCGAGTTAGGTTTCACACGCGTAGCCATAAGACAAAAGTGTGAGTAAACTATACTGCTGGCGTCTTATGGCACATAAATTGCTGTGTCAATATTTAGTTTAAATAGATAGTCAAACTTTTGGCTCAGAGGTGATAATGAAAGTTGATGGTATCCAGGCCGAAATGCGCGCCATGATGGTTGAAGCGACCAACACCACTCCGACAGGAACGGGTGCGAAAGTGGGTGCAGATTTCAATGATCTCCTAACCAAAGCCATCAATAACGTAAACTCACTTCAAAAATCATCTGGCGATCTACAAACGCGTTTTGATCGTGGTGATGCCGATGTTTCCTTATCTGACGTCATGATTGCTCGTAACAAATCCAGTGTTGCTTTTGAAGCCACTGTTCAAATCCGCAATAAGCTCGTTGAGGCCTACAAAGACCTCATGAACATGCCAGTGTAATTTAGGTAATAAGTGTGGCAGACAAGTCTACAGATTTAACCGTCACTGATGGCGGCTCAGATGGCGCACTGGTTTCTAGCTCCGATATGGATGTGGAAAGCCAAAATCCAGATTTAGAAGAGCGCAGTGCATCAAAATTCGATATGGCCGTGGGCGACCTCGATTTGCTTCGACAGGTCGTGCTTGTGCTATCGATCTCTATCTGTGTTGCGTTAATCGTGATGTTGTTCTTCTGGGTAAAAGAACCAGAAATGCGTCCGCTTGGCGCTTACGACACTGAAGAACTGATCCCTGTTCTGGATTACCTTGACCAGCAAAAAATCAATTACAAACTCGATGGTAATACCGTTTCGGTGGAGTCGAGCGAGTACAACTCAATCAAATTAGGCATGGTACGTTCGGGCGTCAATCAAGCGACCGAAGCGGGTGATGACATTCTGCTGCAAGACATGGGCTTTGGTGTTTCTCAGCGCCTAGAGCAAGAACGTCTTAAGCTCAGCCGTGAGCGTCAGCTAGCTCAAGCCATAGAAGAAATGAAGCAGGTTCGCAAAGCGCGAGTGTTGTTGGCGTTGCCGAAACACAGTGTGTTTGTGCGTCATAACCAAGAAGCTTCCGCCTCAGTATTTTTGACGCTATCGACAGGCGCCAACCTCAAGCAGCAAGAAGTGGACTCGATTGTCGATATGGTCGCGAGTGCTGTTCCAGGCATGAAGACATCGCGCATTACCGTCACGGATCAGCATGGACGTTTGTTGAGCTCTGGTTCGCAAGATCCGGCGTCTGCCGCGCGTCGTAAAGAGCAAGAGTTAGAACGCAGCCAAGAACAAGCATTGCGTGAAAAAATCGACTCTGTTCTGTTGCCTATTCTTGGTTTTGGTAACTACACCGCGCAAGTGGATATCCAAATGGATTTCAGTGCGGTTGAGCAAACTCGTAAACGTTTCGACCCAAATACGCCATCGACCCGCAGTGAGTACGCGCTAGAAGATTACAACAACGGCAACATGGTAGCTGGCATTCCGGGGGCGCTTAGTAATCAGCCTCCGGCGGATGCTTCTATTCCGCAAGACGTCGCGCAAATGAAAGACGGATCGGTAATGGGGCAAGGCTCTGTACGTAAAGAATCGACCCGCAACTTCGAGCTAGATACCACGATTAGCCATGAGCGTAAGCAAACGGGCACCGTGGCGCGCCAGACTGTTTCAGTTGCCATCAAAGACCGTCGCCAAGTTAATCCAGATACAGGTGAAGTGACTTACACACCAATGTCGGAAGGTGAAATCAACGCGATTCGTCAGGTGTTGATTGGCACCGTCGGCTTTGATCAATCTCGTGGTGATTTACTTAACGTATTGAGCGTCAAGTTTGCCGAGCCAGAAACCGAGCAGCTTGTTGACCAACCAATTTGGGAACACCCGAACTTCAACGATTGGGTTCGTTGGTTCGCCAGCGCTTTAGTTATCATCGTGGTTGTGCTTGTACTGGTTCGCCCTGCAATGAAGAAACTGCTTAACCCAGCTGGTGATGACGACGATGAAATGTACGGCCCAGACGGCTTGCCAATTGGTGCCGATGGCGAAACCAGCCTAATTGGTAGCGACATTGAAAGCAGTGAGCTGTTTGAATTTGGTTCAAGTATCGATCTGCCTAACCTTCATAAAGATGAAGACGTACTGAAAGCGGTTCGTGCACTTGTAGCGAACGAACCAGAGCTAGCGGCTCAAGTTGTGAAAAACTGGATGAACGAAAATGGCTAACGATATCGTACCTCAAGATGAAAACGGCGCAGGCATGCCAGTTGAGTTTGATGCCTCCACCATTACTGGTGAAGAGAAAGCGGCCATTTTGTTATTAAGTCTGAATGAGCAAGATGCGGCTGGCATCATCCGTCATTTAGAACCGAAACAAGTACAGCGCGTTGGTAGTGCAATGGCGCGTGCAAAAGATTTAAGCCAAGAGAAAGTATCGGCGGTGCACCGTACGTTTTTGGAAGATATCCAGAAATACACCAACATTGGTATGGGCAGCGAAGACTTTATGCGTAATGCCTTGGTGGCCGCGCTGGGAGAAGACAAAGCGAACAACTTGGTTGATCAAATTCTGCTGGGTACCGGTTCGAAAGGTCTGGATTCATTGAAATGGATGGACCCACGCCAAGTGGCAAGCATTATCGTCAACGAACACCCGCAAATTCAAACCATCGTATTGTCGTACTTGGAAGCGGATCAGTCAGCGGAAATTCTTTCTCAGTTCCCAGAGCGTGTGCGTTTGGATCTGATGATGCGTATTGCCAACCTTGAAGAGGTTCAGCCATCAGCATTGGCAGAGCTAAACGAGATCATGGAGAAGCAGTTCGCGGGTCAAGCGGGTGCACAAGCAGCCAAAATTGGCGGCCTGAAGGCAGCAGCCGAGATCATGAACTACCTAGACAACAACGTCGAAGGTATCTTGATGGAACAAATCCGCGACCAAGACGAAGACATGGCGACGCAAATCCAAGACCTTATGTTCGTCTTCGAGAATTTGGTCGAAGTGGACGACCAAGGTATTCAGAAATTGCTGCGTGATGTACCGCAAGACGTTCTACAAAAAGCACTTAAAGGTGCCGATGATTCTCTACGTGAGAAAGTCTTCAAGAACATGTCTAAGCGTGCCGCTGAGATGATGCGTGACGACATCGAAGCGATGCCACCAGTACGTGTGGCAGATGTAGAAGCGGCGCAGAAAGAAATCCTGGCGATTGCTCGTCGTATGGCCGACGCTGGCGAAATCATGCTTTCTGGCGGCGCAGACGAGTTCTTATAATCTCTATAGCCCTGCGACCTTCTTGTTGCGGGGCACCTTCACTTCAAATCTAATACACAGTAGGTAACCCATGGCTGGCGATAGAAAACGTGGATTTATCCGTCCTGATGAAGATGATGCGCTGATTGAACCGCAACGTTGGGGTTTGCCCGACTATGGCGATTCAAAGGAAAAAAAAGCCAAACAGACTGCGTTTAACTATGATCCTAGCTGGGTGCCAAACTTTGACGAGCCAGAAGAAGAGCAAGCTCTTGAACTGACAGAAGAACAGATCGAACTGATCAAGCAAGGCGCTTATCAAGAAGGTTTGTACCAAGGTCAAGAAGCTGGCTTTAAGCAAGGGTACGACAAAGGCAAAGAAGAAGGCTTGCAAGCAGGCCATGCCGAGGGCTTAGAGCTGGGTAAAGCAGAAGGCGTTTCTGCTGGCCAAGAGTTTATTCAACAGCAGGTTGAAGTGTTTATGAATCTCGCCAACCAGTTTGCTCAACCTTTGGAGCTGATGAATGCTCAGGTAGAGAAGCAACTGGTGGACATGGTGCTGTGCTTAGTCAAAGAAGTGGTGCATGTTGAGGTTCAAACCAATCCACAAATTATCCTCGATACGGTTAAGCAGTCGGTAGAAGCGCTGCCGATTTCTGGCCATCCAATCACATTGCATCTCAACCCTGAAGATGTTGCCATCATTCGCTCTGCGTATGGTGAAGAAGATTTAGATTGCCGTAACTGGAAACTGGTTTCTGAGCCATCACTTAATCGTGGCGATGTGCAAATCGAAGCAGGCGAATCGAGCATTAACTACCGCATGGAAGAGCGCATCAAGAGTGTGCTGCACAGCTTTTGTGGCGCGAACCGTCACCAAGAGGGCGAGTAATCCATGCAAGCTTTGGCCGATCGCCTCAAAAACTACAAAGTTGAAGGCTTAACCACGCGCCCGGTCGCTTCTGGCAAATTGGTGCGCGTTGTTGGTTTGACCTTAGAAGCAACGGGCTGTCGTGCGCCGATCGGCAGTCTATGTTTGGTTGAAACCATGTCTGGTCACATGGAAGCCGAAGTAGTTGGGTTTTCTGGTGACAACTTGTATTTGATGCCGAGTGAGCAAATCACCGGTATTTTGCCCGGTGCAAAAGTGACGCCACTTACCAGCGAAGCAGGTTTGCCTGTCGGTATGGAGCTGCTTGGCCGCGTTATTGATGGCGTGGGCAATCCGCTGGATGGACTTGGCCCGATTTACACTGAGCACCGTGCGTCATTTAATGCGGAACCCATCAACCCACTGGCACGAAAACCGATCTCTGAACCACTCGATGTTGGCTTAAAAGCGATCAACGGTTTGTTGACGGTAGGCAAAGGCCAGCGTATTGGTTTGTTTGCGGGTTCTGGTGTGGGTAAATCGGTCACGCTAGGCATGATGACACGAGGCACTACGGCGCAAGTGGTGGTGGTAGGTCTGATCGGTGAACGTGGACGCGAAGTTAAAGAGTTTATTGAAGAGATTTTGGGCGAAGACGGACGTCGTCGCTCAGTTGTGGTGGCTGCACCAGCTGATGCATCTCCGTTGATGCGTTTGAAGGGGTGTCAAACGGCACTTACGATTGCCGAGTACTTCCGCGACCAAGGTTTGGATGTACTGTTGCTGATGGATTCACTGACCCGTTTTGCTCAAGCGCAGCGTGAAATTGCCTTGTCGGTTGGTGAACCGCCAGCCACCAAAGGTTATCCGCCTTCGGTATTTGCCAAGTTGCCTGCGCTGGTGGAACGTGCGGGTAATGGCAGCCCAGAGCAAGGCTCGATCACCGCTTTCTTTACCGTTTTAACCGAAGGTGACGATCTGCAAGACCCGATCGCCGATGCGTCTCGTGCCATTCTCGATGGTCACATTGTTTTGTCGCGTGAAATGGCAGACGCGGGTCATTACCCTGCGATTGACGTCGAGAAATCGGTCAGCCGTGTGATGCCTCAGATCACCACCGAAGAACATGTGTTGATGTCGAAAGCGGTACGTCAGGTCTTGTCTATTTGTCGCAAAAATCAAGATTTGGTGTCGATTGGGGCGTACAAGCCGGGCACCGATCCGGCTATCGATGGCGCATTTACATTAAAGCCGAAGCTAGACGAATACTTGCAGCAGCGTATGAAAGAATCGGTGCCATACGACATGTGCGTCAATATGCTCAGAAGTATTTTGGGTGGGTAATAGCGTATGAATAATGCGATGGAATTCCTACTTGAGCAGACCAAAGAGCGCGAAGACCAAGCCGTACTTGCGCTGAACAAAGCGCGCTCTGAGCTTGAAGACTATTACCGTCAGGTTGAGCAAATCGAGAAATATCGTCTCGATTACTGCCAGCAGTTGGTGGATCGTGGTCAAGCGGGTTTAACCGCCAGCCAATACGGGCATCTCAACCGATTCTTATGTCAGCTTGACGAGACACTATCAAAGCAAAAGCAAGCAGAGCATCACTTCAAAGAACAAGTCGAAAACTGCAAAGACTACTGGCTCAAGATGCGCCAAGAACGCATGTCTTACGAGTGGATGATCGAAAAGAAAGCGAAAGAAAAGCAAATCGCGGAAGCCAAACGTGAGCAAAAGCAAATGGATGAGTTTTCCACGCTGTTGTTTAGCCGTAAGGCCAAGCCGTTCTAATTTTTGTTGGAGTTGATCTCGCTTCCACTCTTTTCGTGTGCGTTGTTCGTCAGGAAAATAGCCTTATGCGTTGGCGTGATTTTTGCAAATTCATGGTTTAATTATCTAATTTTGCCTCTGATGGGCAATCTGGTCACGCCATAAAAAGGCGTAGCTAAAAACGAGAAAGTTTTTATGAATGTGAATTTGTCTAATGTTTCTGCGACTAGCAAGACCTCGGTTTCTGAGTCTTCCGCAAAAGCACCTACAGAAAGCTCTGAAAGCAAAGGTTTTTTTGAAACCTTAGCGGGAGTTTTTACAGGTTCACAAAAAGCAGAAAAAGCGGTCACTCAAACAGCAAGTACAGATGCAAAGACCGACGTTAGCGCCACAGAAGGTGAAACGGTCGAGAAGAATGGCGAGAGCCAAGAATCAGTCGCGAACCGTGAGAGTGTCGACGGAAAAGCGGCTGATGCATTGCTAGAGCATGAAGGCGTAAAAGCCGTTGCTGACGAATCCGAGCAAACTTCGGAAGCATTTCAAGAAGAAGGTAAAGCCCCCGTCGTAGCGAAGCAAGCTTTGTCGCCAATGGAGTCAGAGGCTCAGTTGGATTCAAAACAAAGCGCTCAGAACACAGACTCGCAAGATAAGATAGCGGTGGCCAGTGCGATGGGAGAAGGTCAGCAACTACTCGGTCGTATTGAACAAGCGAACCAAGCATTGCAAACCAATGATTCTTTTGTTGATAGCGGCAAGGGTTTGCCTCTACAGACGACGCAAGCAACCTCTTTCTCTGCTCCAGTGTCGAAACTGGTCGAAACAGATGACGCAAAAGCGCTAGCAGCGTTGCAATCGACGCCTTCTGTTGAGCAAGTAAATTTGGCGGCCGAGCAGCAACTGGAACCAATCTTAGATGCCAATGGAAAGCCGATTGATATTGAGAAGCTACAATCTCAATCAACTGAATGGCAAAACCTGACTGCGCCTCCTGTAATGGATACTTCAGCAATGCAACAAGCTCAGGCGAACACCTCAGGTGCATTGGATGGTTCGGTGTCACTTGACCCTGAGACGCTCGGCTTTGAAGGTCAGGCGGTTCAGCTGGTTTCAATTGATGAGCTGGAAGTCATTGATACCAAGTTGGCGCAAGGCAAACCTCTGAGCGAACAAGAAATCAATGTCATTGAAGGTTTGAGAACGGGTGACGTCGTCGCGGATATTCCTGAGCAAGAGCTAGCCCAGTTGGTTGCGCTGCCTACGGACGTGAAAGCCATTCTTGCGGAGCAAAATACAACGCAGCATAACAATGTACGAAACGGCAGTGAACGAACAGCCGCTACAGTCGCGATGGGGCAACAAGCACAATACGTAAACGCGCAAGAGATGAAGCACGCCGCTGCGCAAGCGCCAATGGCTCAACATGCCGATAAACTTGCATCCGCACCAATGCCTGATGCGCTGGTGGCGAATAATTTCAACCCAGCAGTTCAAATGGCTGCTAATGGGGAAGTGAGCCACAAAGCGATCAATGCCGCGTTAAGTGCAGGTGCGTTGAAAGCTACGGCGAGCCAGCAAGATAAGCCAGAGTCGCAATACGGATTAGCAGGACAGCTGCAAGCGGCAGCAGGTCAACAAGGTGTAGCAGCCCAACAGCAAACCCGAGCGGAAGCCGCTCAGCAAGCGCAACTGCCTCTGCAATTAACAAAAGAGCTCGCTAATGAGCAAGTGGCGGAAAAAGTACAAATGATGATGTCGAAGAACTTGAAGAACCTCGACATCCGACTTGACCCACCAGAGCTTGGCCGTATGCAAATTCGCATGACGATGAACAACGATTTGGCCAACGTGCATTTTACGGTTACCAACCCCCAAGCGCGTGACATTATTGAACAAACGTTGCCTCGTTTACGTGAAATGTTGGCTCAACAAGGGATGCAACTGGCGGATTCCTCGGTTCAGCAGCAAAGCAGTGGACAACAGCAAAGTGGTTACGCAGCGGCTGAACAAAATGGCCAAGGCACGTCTGGACGCGGTTTTTCTGGCCAGTCAGACGAAAACTTTGATGCCGACGTGAATCTTGATTTGAATGTGGTTTCAAAGCGTGATGGAATTAGTTTTTACGCCTAATGTCGTAACCTCAACCATCTTGAACAAGAACAAATAACTAGAGAAAACAATGGCAGAAGAACAGCTACAAGGTGCCGATGCACCAAAAGGTAAAAGCAAGCTACTGATCATCATTATTGCAGTCGTGGTTCTGCTCGGTGGTGGTGGCGCGGCGGCGTTCTTTTTAATGGGATCGGATGATTCGGCTCAAGCCGCAGAGGCGGAGTCGCAGCAAACACAGGCCGCAGCGGCTAACCCAATTGCGTACGTGAATCTTCCGCAACCGTTCATTTTTAACGTGACGGGTGACCGTCGCGATAGACTGGTGCAAATCAAAGCGCAGCTTATGGTACGTGGCTCTGAGAATGAGCAGTTGGCGCGTTACCATTCTCCGTTGGTTGAGAGCTCTTTGTTATCAACATTTGCATCGGCAACGGTAGAGCAGCTTCGTTCTCCAACGGGTCGAGTGGAACTGCGAGACCGAGCTTCCGAAGATATTAAAGCAGCTTTAAATGCTGCGGTCGGCAAGCCAGTGATTGAAAAAGTACTGTTTACAGATTTTGTTATTCAATAGGTAAAACGTGACCGATCTATTAAGCCAAGACGAAATTGATGCGCTACTGCACGGGGTTGATGATGTTGATGACATTGATGAGCCCTTAGATAACGACACGGAAGGTGCCGTCAGTTTCGATTTCTCGTCTCAAGACAGGATTGTCCGTGGTCGAATGCCAACGCTCGAACTGATTAACGAGCGTTTTGCACGACACATGCGGATCAGCCTGTTTAACATGCTGCGCAAAACGGCCGAAGTGTCGATCAACGGCGTACAGATGATGAAGTTTGGCGAGTACCAAAATACGTTGTACGTGCCAACCAGTTTGAACATGGTTCGCTTCCGTCCTCTTAAAGGTACGGCATTGATTACCATGGAAGCACGTCTCGTCTTCATTCTGGTAGAAAACTTCTTTGGTGGCGATGGCCGCTTCCACGCCAAAATCGAAGGCCGTGAATTTACGCCAACTGAGCGTCGCATTATCCAGCTACTGCTGAAAATCGTATTTGAAGACTACAAAGAAGCGTGGTCGCCAGTCATGGGCGTCGAGTTTGAATACCTCGATTCTGAAGTAAACCCAAGTATGGCAAACATCGTGAGCCCGACCGAAGTGATTGTCGTGAGCTCATTCCATATTGAAGTGGATGGCGGTGGCGGTGACTTCCATGTCGTAATGCCGTATTCCATGGTCGAGCCAATCCGCGAGTTGCTCGATGCTGGTGTTCAGTCGGACAAGATGGAAACTGACGTACGTTGGAGTTCAGCGCTGCGCGAAGAGATCATGGACTGTCCGGTAAACTTCCGAGTGAACTTGCTGGAAAAAGATATATCGTTGCGCGATTTGATGGAGCTGCAACCAGGCGACATTATTCCGATTGAAATGCCTGAGCACGCTACCATGTTTATCGAAGATTTACCGACTTACCGCGTAAAAATGGGTCGCTCTGAAGACAAGCTTGCAGTGCAAGTCTCTCAAGAGATTGAACGCCCACACGTAGTGAAAACTGATTTAGCCTTCTTGGGCAAAGATATCATGTCTGAGCTTGAGAATGACGATGATAGAGATGATTAAGACTCCTTACTCGTTGATTTGATTGAGTAAGGCTTAACACAGGATAGAAAAATGGAACCAAGTGACGATCAAAAGCTAGCAGACGAATGGGCAGCCGCTCTTGGCGAAGACCCGTCTGCACCTTCTATTGATGTAGATGAAGTATTGGCAGCGCCACTGGAAGAGCTGAAAGATACTTCTCGACCAATTACCGACGATGAACGTCGTAAACTCGATACCATCATGGACATTCCCGTTACCATCTCGATGGAAGTGGGACGTTCGCAAATCAGCATTCGTAACCTATTGCAATTGAACCAAGGTTCGGTCGTAGAGCTAGACCGCCTAGCGGGTGAATCGCTTGATGTCTTGGTTAACGGTACGTTGATTGCGCATGGTGAAGTCGTGGTAGTGAACGACAAGTTTGGTATCCGTTTGACTGATGTGATCAGCCAAACTGAACGCATCAAAAAGCTGCGTTAATATGACAAGTTCAATCACAAAGAGATTGAAGCAAATCACAGGAGCACTCGGTTTAATGCTGAGTGCTCCTTATGCATTTGCGGCTGCACCAAGTAATCTCGATTTAGCGACCACCTTGGGTTCACTTGTGCTGGTTATTGGTGTCATTTTGCTGTTGGCATGGTTGCTTAAACGCATGCAAGTGCCGGCGTTAGGGCAGCAAAAAGGTTTACGCATCGTGAGCCAATTACCTGTCGGCACCAAAGAGCGAATCGCTGTGGTTCAGGTTGGAGAAGAGCAGTTTTTGGTGGGCATCACCAGTCAATCGATCCAAACCTTAGCCAAGCTAGAAAAGCCATTGAAAGAGGAAGAGTTGGCGACCAATGCTTTTGCCAGTCAGTTCAGCCAACTGATCAAGAAAAATGACAAAGGGTAATCCAATCCGTCTGCTTTTTAGCACTGTGGTGCTACTGGTTGGCGTGCTGTTTTCTTCATTTTCGTTTGCTGAGGCAGAGGAATCACCGCTGCCTGCGAATTTAGCAGAAGGGAGCAGTGTGACGGTTCAGGCCATGCAAAGCGATACCGGAGCAAGTCGCTCTATGTCGGTTGGCAACGGTGCTGGTATTCCAGCTTTCACCATGACCACCAATCCGGATGGCAGTGAAGACTATTCTGTTACGTTGCAAATTCTCGCCTTAATGACCATGCTGGGTTTCTTGCCAGCAATGGTGATTTTGATGACGTCTTTCACCCGAATTGTGGTGGTAATGTCGATTCTGCGTCAGGCGATGGGCTTACAACAAACACCATCGAATCAGGTGATCATTGGCATCGCGCTTTTCTTGACCTTCTTTGTCATGTCTCCTGTGCTCAACGAAATCAATGACACGGCTATCCAGCCATACCTCAACGAACAAGTGACAGCGCGCGAAGCATTCGATGCAGCGCAAGTGCCGATGAAGGCCTTCATGCTTAAGCAAACGCGCATTAAGGATTTGGAAACCTTCGTAAATATGTCGGGCGAGCAAGTAACCAATCCAGAAGATGTGTCGATGGCGGTGTTGATTCCCGCTTTTATCACCTCGGAGCTGAAAACGGCGTTCCAAATCGGTTTCATGTTGTTTCTGCCGTTCTTGATCATCGACTTGGTGGTGGCATCGGTTTTGATGGCCATGGGTATGATGATGCTATCGCCAATGATTGTATCGCTGCCGTTTAAGTTGATGCTGTTTGTGTTGGTGGATGGTTGGAACTTGATATTGTCGACCTTAGCCGGCAGTTTCGCCCTTTAGATTGGCACAGAGAAAAGAGGTAAGACATGACTCCTGAAATGTTTGTCGAGCTTTTCCGTGAGGCACTGTGGATGGTGTTGATCATGGTCTGTGCCATTATTATCCCTAGTTTGCTCATCGGTTTGGTCGTGGCGATTTTTCAAGCCGCGACGTCAATTAACGAACAGACGTTAAGCTTCTTACCTCGTTTGATCGTGACTTTGTTAGCTTTGATGCTGTTTGGTCACTGGATGACGCAAATGCTGATGGAATATTTCTTCGGCTTGATTGAGCGCTTGCCTCAGGTTCTGTACTAGAGGCTGGTATGGAGTATCCTACTCAAATCATCTTAGACTGGATAGCCAATTATTTTTGGCCGTACGTTCGTATCTCGTCGATGTTGATGGTAATGACCGTTACTGGCGCTCGCTTTGTTTCTCCTCGTATTCGTTTGTATCTCGGCCTTGCGATTACTTTTGCCGTGATGCCAGCTATTCCTGCCGTTCCGCAAGACATTCAACTGCTCTCATTTCGTGGTTTTATGACCATCGCAGAGCAGATGATCATTGGCGTCGCGATGGGCATGGTGACGCAATTTATGATCCAAACGTTTGTGTTGCTCGGGCAAATCCTTGGTATGCAATCGAGCTTAGGTTTTGCGTCGATGGTCGATCCTGCCAATGGTCAGAACACGCCATTGCTTGGTCAATTATTCATGTTCTTGACCACCATGTTTTTCCTCGCAACCGATGGTCACTTAAAAATGCTGCAACTAGTGGTGTTCAGCTTTAAAACCCTACCGATAGGGTCGGGCACGCTTACCGCGGTGGATTTTCGTGATATGGCGGGTTGGCTTGGCATTATGTTCAAAACTGCTCTGAGTATGTCGCTATCAGGCATCATCGCGCTGCTTACTATCAACTTGTCGTTTGGTGTAATGACGCGTGCCGCGCCTCAGCTGAACATTTTCTCGCTCGGCTTTGCGTTTGCATTGATGGTGGGTCTATTGATTTGCTGGTACATCTTGGCTGGTCTATACAGTCATTATGAATTGTACTGGGCATTGGGTGAGGAGCAGATTTGTAGCCTCATTCGCTTGGATTGTTAGGAGGCTAGTTTGGCAGAGTCAGACGGTCAGGAACGCACCGAAGAAGCCACGCCCCGACGGTTACAACAAGCCAGAGAAAAGGGGCAGGTCGCACGCTCCAAAGAGCTCGCATCGGCGTCAGTGCTGATTGTGGGTGCTATCGCTCTTATGTGGTTTGGCGAGTCACTCGCACGTTCGCTGTTTTCCATTATGAGTCGTTTGTTCGACCTCAAACGCGACGAAATCTTTGATACCACAAAGCTATTTGATATCGCATTAGGCGCAATGACAGATTTGCTTTTTCCACTGTTTCTCATCCTTATCACTTTGTTTGTGGCGGCGACGATTGGTGCTGCAGGGGTTGGGGGCATTAGCTTTTCTGCCGAAGCGGCAATGCCTAAGCTGTCTAAAATGAACCCTCTGAGCGGTTTAAAACGCATGGTGGGCATGCAAAGTTGGGTAGAGCTGATCAAATCGATCTTGAAAGTGGTGTTGGTGACAGGCGTTGCCATGTATTTGATCCAAGCGTCGCAAGCGGATTTGATCCAACTTAGCATGGATGTTTACCCGCAGAACATTTTCCACGCGCTGGATATTTTGCTCAACTTCATCTTGTTGATCAGCTGCTCGTTATTGATTGTTGTGGCCATCGATATACCGTTCCAGATTTGGCAGCACGCCGATCAGTTGAAGATGACCAAGCAAGAAGTGAAAGACGAATACAAAGAAACCGAAGGTAAGCCAGAGGTGAAAGGTCGTATTCGTATGCTGCAAAGGGAAGCGGCACAACGCCGGATGATGGCCGATGTGCCTCAAGCTGACGTTATTGTCACCAACCCGGAGCACTATTCAGTGGCGCTGCGTTATAAGCAGAAAACAGATCGTGCGCCAGTCGTGATTGCGAAAGGTACGGATCACATGGCGATGAAAATTCGAGAAGTGGCACGTGAGCATGACATTACGATTGTGCCTGCTCCGCCACTTGCACGTGCGCTTTACCATACCACTGAGTTGGAACAAGAAATTCCTGACGGTCTGTTTACCGCGGTCGCGCAAGTGCTGGCGTTTGTGTTCCAGTTAAAACAGTACCGCAAACGTGGTGGTCAGCGACCGAAAATTCAAGATTATGACTTGCCAATCCCGCCGGAACATCGTCATTAATCGTGCAAAAAGCAAAATTAAGAAAAATATAAAACAATCAATGGATTGTGCTGTTATTTAGCTTTGAGTCATTATTTTGGCGTTGATTTTGGTACATAGATTGCTTAAGTCGACTAATTATCAACTATACCTAAACTTTTAGGCGAAAGTGGTCGCGTATAAACATTAGACATACGTATTAAAGTGCGTATTCGCGTGACGCTTCAATTCGATTGAGATACCTCGCAGTATGAAGTTAAGCCTGCCGTTTGCAGATAAATTGCCACGAATTCGTCAGCGTGAGATGCCAGCTATTGGCGCGCCTGTCATGGTTTTGGCCACCCTTGCGATGGTGGTATTACCGATACCCGCGTTCCTACTGGATATGTTCTTCACCTTTAACATCGCCTTAGCCATGGTGGTGTTGTTGGTGACGGTATACACACGCCGCCCGTTAGATTTCGCCGCGTTCCCGACGGTACTGCTGATCGCAACGTTGTTGCGTTTGGCGCTGAACGTTGCGTCTACTCGTGTCGTGTTACTTCACGGCCATGAAGGGGGCAATGCGGCAGGTAACGTTATCGAGGCGTTTGGTAACGTTGTAATTGGCGGTAACTACGCAGTCGGTTTGGTCGTCTTCCTCATCTTGATGATCATTAACTTTATGGTTGTGACCAAAGGTGCGGGGCGTATTTCTGAGGTGAGCGCTCGTTTCACCCTTGATGCGTTGCCTGGTAAACAGATGGCGATTGATGCGGACTTAAACGCAGGCCTTATCGACCAAGAGCAAGCGCGCGTGCGTCGTTTTGAAGTGACCAAAGAGGCAGATTTCTACGGCTCAATGGATGGTGCGTCCAAGTTTGTAAAAGGCGATGCGATAGCCGGTATTTTGATTCTGTTTATCAACATCATCGGCGGTCTGTCGATTGGTATGGCGCAGTACGGGTTAGGCTTTGGTGAAGCGATCCAAATCTATACCTTGCTAACGATTGGTGATGGTCTGGTTGCTCAAATTCCATCGTTATTGCTGTCGATTGCAGCGGCGATGATGGTAACGCGCCAAAACACCGATGAAGACATGGGCGAGCAGCTGGTTTTCCAAATGTTCGACAACCCGAAAGCGTTGATGATCACGGCGGCAATTTTGGGCGTGATGGGTATCGTACCGGGCATGCCGCATTTTGCTTTCTTAACGTTGGCCGTTGCTGCTGGCACGGGTGCTTACTTGATTGACAAGCGTCAGAAGCAGAAAGCAAAAGAACCAGCATTACCTGCGAAAGCAGAAGATGGCAGCGAGCCGATTTCTCAACGTGAGTTGTCGTGGGATGACGTTCAACCTGTTGATATTATTGGTTTAGAAGTGGGGTATCGATTAATCCCGCTGGTGGATCGTGACCAAGGCGGAGAGTTATTAGAGCGCGTGAAAGGCGTTCGTAAAAAGCTCTCACAAGATTTTGGTTTCTTGATCCCAGCTGTACACATTCGCGACAACCTTGAGCTGACGCCAAACAGCTACAGAATTACCCTGATGGGTGTTGCGGTGGGTGAAGCGGAAATTCGCCCAGATCAAGAACTGGCGATTAACCCTGGTCAGGTTTACGGCATGATTGATGGCGAACCGACCATGGACCCGGCATTCGGCCTAGAAGCCGTGTGGATTCGTGAAGAGCAGCGCGAGCACGCTCAGGCTCTCGGTTATACCGTGGTGGATTCATCGACGGTATTGGCAACGCATCTAAGTCAGTTATTAACCAACAACGCATCGCAGTTGATTGGTCATGAAGAAGTACAGAATTTATTGGAGATGCTAGGCCGAAGTGCACCGAAATTGGTGGAGAACTTCGTACCGGATCAACTCCCATTAGGTGTGGTGGTGAAAGTGTTGCAGAATTTGTTGAATGAAGCCATTCCAATTCGCGACATTCGTACCATCGTACAAACCTTGGCTGAGTACTCAAGTAAGAGTCAAGAACCTGACATATTAACAGCGGCGGTTCGAATCAGTCTGAAACGCCTAATTGTTCAGGAAATCAATGGTATAGAGCCAGAATTGCCTGTGATTACCTTGATTCCTGAGCTGGAACAAATATTGCATCAAACTATGCAAGCCTCGGGAGGCGAATCTGCTGGCATTGAGCCAGGACTCGCTGAACGTTTGCAGTCTTCACTAAGCCATGCAACGCAAGAGCAAGAGTTGAAGGGCGAACCTGCCGTTCTACTTACGTCTGGCGTGTTGCGATCCACACTGGCTAAGTTTGTGAAAAACACAATACCTAATCTCCGGGTACTGTCTTATCAAGAAATACCGGATGAAAAACAGATCAGAATTGTGCAAGCCGTGGGTAATTAATCTCACGCATCATTAATGGATTCATAGTTTGAAAATAAAGCGATTTTTTGCCAAAGACATGCGATCAGCGCTGCTCCAAGTGAAAGAGGAGTTGGGTGCAGATGCGGTGATCATGTCAAACAAGAAAGTGGCAGGCGGTGTAGCGATTGTTGCTGCAGTGGATAATGAATCCAATCCGTCTTCATCCAGTGCTTCTTCGCAATCAAATCGTGGTGCTTCTCAATCGAATCGCTATAACGAACATCGTCAAATGTCGTCATCAGCGGCCGATCGTTTTCAAGATCGCAGTTTAGATGAAGATAAAATTAGCCTACAAAACAGCAAAGAAAAATCAGGCTCGATGACACAGCGATTCGCGAACATGCTGAAGCAATACAGTGGTGGCGCAGCAGAATCTGACGATCATGTTGCGGAAAACGAAGATTCGTTATCAGCCCTATTGCAACGCCAAAATAAGCACCGCGAAAGCTACAACCAAGAAAAGCCCGTGCCATACCAGCCGGACTCTCCTTTGGCGAAATTGATTGCTCAAGATAACCGTTTTGAGCGACCAACGCCAAAGTTAGATCCTACGCGCTATGACCGTCGTCGCCCATCCTCTGAAGAGCGTGACGAGTCAGCAAAAGAGCTGGAGAACATGCGCGAAGAGATGACCTCGATTCGTCGTCTGCTGGAACATCAAGTCTCCGGCTTAATGTGGCAAGAAGTGGAACGTCGTGAGCCATTAAGAGCCATGCTTATCAAACGCTTAGAGCGTATGGGCGTGTCTCCTGAGCTTGCAGACCAAATGGCATGTTACATCCCAGAAGACACCAAGCCTGCACGTGCGTGGAAGGCGTTGCTGTCACTCGTTGCGGATCAAATTAACATACCAAAGCAAGATATTTTAAAACGTGGTGGTGTGGTTGCATTGCTTGGCCCTACAGGCGTCGGAAAAACGACAACTGTCGCGAAGCTTGCTGCACGCGCAGCCATGGAATACGGTGCCGACAATGTGGCCCTTGTGACAACAGATACATATCGCATAGGTGCGCATGAGCAACTCTCCATTTACGGGAGAATTATGGGTTGTCCTGTAAGAGTTGCTAAAGATTCTAACGAATTAGCCGATGTTATATATCAGCTAAGAAACAGAAGACTGATTTTGGTCGATACGGCAGGGATGGGACAAAGAGATGTGAGGCTTTCCGAGCAGCTCGATACCCTAATGCAAGAGAGTGGTGAAGTGATTCATAGCTACCTTGTTTTGCCAGCTACCGCACAACGTCGAGTTCTACAAGAAACTCTGGATCACTTCCGACGCATTCCGCTGTCGGGTTGTATTCTCACTAAGCTTGATGAGTCATTAAGTTTAGGTGAATTCATTAGTGTGGTGATTCAAAACGCAATGCCAGTGGCTTACATAGCTAATGGCCAGCGCGTGCCTGAAGACATTGTGATAGCACAACCAAAATACATGCTTGCGAAAGCAAACGAACTGTTAGAGAAGTCGACAGAGAACGAACCTCACTTTTGGAACAGTGACAACGAAGGACTCTAGGGCGGCGGACTACTATGACTGAGAATATGATACACGATCAAGCAAGCGGCCTCCGTCGCTTAACACAACCATCGTTGACAAAAGTGATTGCTGTTACTGGCGGCAAAGGTGGTGTGGGGAAATCTAACGTAACGCTGGGTCTGGCGATCTGCATGGCTCGCCAAGGCAAGAAGGTGATGGTTCTCGACGCTGACCTAGGTCTGGCTAATGTTGACGTAATGCTCGGAATTCGTTCAAAACGTAACCTGGGACATGTGCTAGCGGGTGAATGTGAGCTAAAAGATGCGATTGTTGAAGGCCCTTATGGTATAAAGATAATCCCTGCAACTTCTGGCACACAAAGCATGACAGAGCTTTCTCATGCTCAACATGCTGGACTCATCCGCGCATTTGGTAGTCTTGAAGATGAAATGGACATCCTGCTAATTGATACAGCAGCTGGCATTTCTGATATGGTTATTAGTTTTTCTCGTGCAGCTCAAGATGTAGTTGTAGTAGTCTGTGACGAACCGACTTCTATCACTGATGCTTATGCACTAATTAAGCTTTTGAGCAAAGAACACCAAGTCCAACGCTTTAAAGTTGTTGCAAATATGGTCAGAAGCTACCGAGAAGGTCGAGAATTGTTTGCAAAGTTGACGCTAGTCACAGAGCGGTTCTTGAATGTAAGCCTTGAGCTCGTAGCATGTATTCCATTAGATGATAAAGTACGACAAGCCGTAAAAAGACAAAAAATTGTCGTTGATGCGTTCCCTCGCTCTCCTGCGGCTTTAGCTATCAGCTCATTGGCAAACAAAGCGCTGATGTGGCCACTGCCGAAAACACCAAGTGGACACTTGGAATTTTTTGTGGAAAGGTTGCTAAATCGTACCGAATTCGCAGAGGACCCTTTTGGTGAATAAAGCGATAACCTATGACCAGCATGGCAAGTTTAATAGTCAGCAAGCGTTCATTGAACGCTACTCTGTGTTGGTTAAGCGTATTGCTCACCACCTGTTAGGCCGTTTACCGCCGAGTGTTCAGGTAGAGGATTTAATTCAGGCCGGCATGATCGGTCTTATCGAAGCTCAGCAGAATTATGATGGTTCTAAAGGTGCGAGCTTTGAAACTTATGCTGGTATCCGCATTCGTGGCGCCATGTTAGATGACATGCGCAAAGGTGACTGGGTACCGCGTTCTGTTCATAAGAATAATCGCGAAATTAATCAAGCGGTCGCAGAGCTGGAAGGCGTGTTAAATCGTGATCCGACAGATTCTGAAGTAGCAGCACATCTCGGGATGTCACTGGATCAATATCATAGTGCTCTGACCGATATAAACTGCTCAAGATTAGTTGGTATTGAAGATTTAGGCGTTTCTGATGATGTGATTTCACCAGCAGATGAAACTGATGACAGCAACCCATTTAAGGGGGTTGCAGATGAATCGTTCAGAAAAGCACTGGTTGAATCAATAAAACAGCTTCCAGAGCGTGAAGCTTTAGTACTTTCGCTTTATTATGACGAAGAACTCAATTTGAAAGAAATTGGTGATGTATTAGGTGTAAGCGAATCTCGTGTAAGCCAAATACTAAGCCAAGCGATGCAACGTTTACGCACCAAGCTCAGTGCGTGGACACAAAATGACTAAAAACACTGATTTTACGATTCAGTGGAGGCAATTTTGAATAAAAACATGAAGATCCTTATTGTTGATGATTTCTCAACAATGCGCCGTATTGTTAAAAACCTGCTTCGTGACTTGGGTTTCAATAACACTCAAGAAGCCGACGACGGTTTAACTGCATTACCAATGCTGAAAAAAGGTGACTTCGATTTTGTTGTAACCGACTGGAATATGCCAGGAATGCAAGGTATCGATCTGCTTAAACACATCCGTGCCGATGCAGAGCTTAAGCACCTTCCTGTACTTATGATCACGGCTGAAGCGAAGCGTGAGCAGATCATCGAAGCTGCTCAAGCAGGTGTAAACGGCTACATTGTTAAGCCATTTACTGCTGCAACACTAAAAGAAAAATTAGAGAAAATTTTCGAACGTTTATAACTCTCTCTTTCTCTTTGTTATTCGAGTCGTTTATTCCAAATAATACATACACATAAAATGACTCGTTTGACGTTTTCGAAGCGATAAGAAGAACTAAACGTAAAAGGGTCTATTCAGAATGATCTCACTAGAGCAGGCGAAGTCGCTCGTTCAAATGCTAGAAAACGGGGAACAAGATCAAGCGAACATGCTTGTTGCCTCGCTATATGAAGGTACAGAGAATCCGGTTTTGCAAGAAATCGGAACACTGACTCGAGACCTTCATGATTCACTAAAGCAGTTCAACCTCGATCAACGCATGACCGAAATAGCTAAAGATGAAATCCCGAATGCTCGGGATCGTCTGCACTATGTGATCGAGAAAACGGAACTGGCAGCAAACAAGACGATGGATGCAGTAGATTGCTGCCTTCCAATCGCCGATAACCTGCATGATTGCCTTCAACAAGTTCGTCCTCAATGGAATGAACTCATGTACGGGCGCATTGAATTAAGCGAATTCAAAGCTCTGTGTCACCGTATCGACAAACTGCTTGTTCAGGTCGAAGGTGATAGCACTGAATTGCGCGGTCAGTTGACCGAAATTCTTATGGCGCAAGACTTCCAAGACTTAACGGGTCAAATTATTCGTCGCGTAATTACGCTGGTAAACGAAGTAGAAGGCCGTTTGGTGGAAATCCTCACCGTATTCTCTGGCCAAAAACCAGCAGAACAGGTTCAAGTTTTGTCAGAACCGGCAGATAAAAAGATTAAACAATCAAGCGAAGCCGAAGGCCCTATTCTTCATCCAGAACTGAGAGAAGATGCGGTTTCATCGCAGGACGAAGTCGATGACTTGTTGTCCAGTCTTGGATTTTAAAGGTAACGTATGAGCTACGATTTAGACGAAGATATCCTTCAGGACTTTCTAATTGAGGCCGGAGAAATCCTAGAGCTGCTTTCTGAGCAGCTGGTTGAGTTAGAAAACAATCCAGAAGACAAAGACTTACTTAATGCTATCTTCCGCGGTTTCCATACCGTGAAAGGTGGTGCCGGTTTCCTATCCTTAGCAGAACTGGTCGACACCTGCCACGGTGCAGAGAACGTGTTCGACGTGTTGCGAAATGGCCAACGTTCTGTAACGCCAAGCCTCATGGATACCATGTTGAAGGCGTTGGATACGGTAAATACCCAGTTCCAAGCTGTGCAAGATCGAGAAGCGTTAGAAGCTGCAGACCCTGCGTTGCTGGATGAACTGCACCGTCTATGTAAGCCTGAGTCTGAAGACGAAGTAGCTACAGTGGTTGAAGAACCTATCGTTACTCCAGAACCAATTATCCCAGAACCTGCTAACGAAGTGCCAGCTGCCCCTGCAGCCGACACAACGGAGGCGGGTTCTATAGGTTCTGTCGACGAAATTACTCAAGACGAGTTTGAAAAGCTTCTTGATGAGCTGCACGGTAAAGGTGCTGCACCAGGCGCATCGACACCAGCTCCAGCAGCGGCTGCACCTGTTCAAGCAAGTGCGCCTGTTCTGGACAATGGCGATATCACCGATGACGAATTCGAACGTCTTCTCGATGAATTGCATGGTGTTGGTCAGAGCCCTTCAGCAGCAACTGCCGCTCCTGTAGAGACGCCTAAAGCACCAGAACCTGCTGCTCCTGCGGTTTCAGCTGCTTCAGGCGATAGCGACCTGATGACCGATGAAGAGTTTGAGAAGCTGCTTGACGAGCTACACGGTGCGGGCAAAGGCCCAACGCTTGAAGAGCTTGATATGGCAACTAAGCCTGCTTCCGCTCTAGCTCCAGAAGCGCCAAAACCAGCACCTGTTGCACAGCCTGCTCCGGTTTCAACGCCAGCCTCTGCTCCTAAGCCAGCAGCAAAACCTGTGGCGGTGAAAGAGGAGTCAAAACAGAAGCGACGGTACGTGTTGATACATCAACGCTAGATACCATCATGAACATGGTGGGTGAGCTCGTGTTGGTGCGTAACCGCTTATTAAGTCTTGGTTTGAACAGCGACAATGAAGAAATGTCGAAAGCTGTGGCAAACCTAGACGTTGTTACTGCAGACCTTCAAGGTGCAGTAATGAAAACGCGCATGCAGCCAATTAAGAAAGTATTTGGCCGTTTCCCTCGCGTTGTACGTGACTTGGCGCGTAACCTAAATAAAGACATCGTGCTGGAAATGCGCGGTGAAGAAACCGATCTCGATAAAAACCTAGTAGAAGCGCTAGCGGATCCATTGATCCACTTGGTGCGCAACTCGGTTGACCACGGCATTGAAATGCCAGAAGACCGCGTAAAAGCGGGTAAATCGCGCACTGGTAAAGTCATCTTATCTGCTTCACAAGAAGGTGACCATATCGAATTGGCTATCGTTGATGACGGTGGCGGTATGGATCCTAATAAACTTCGTGGCATTGCGGTAAAACGCGGCATGATGGACGAAGATGCAGCAGCGCGTTTATCGGATAAAGAGTGTTTTAACCTTATCTTCGCCCCTGGCTTCTCAAGTAAAGAGAAAATCTCTGATATTTCAGGCCGCGGTGTGGGTATGGACGTAGTTAAGACGGCGATCAACACCTTAAACGGCTCTATCGACATCGATTCAGAGCTAGGCAAGGGCACGAAGATCACCATCAAAGTGCCACTGACTCTAGCGATTTTGCCGACCTTAATGGTGGGTGTTGGCGGTCATCCGTTTGCACTACCACTTGCGTCAGTAAACGAGATTTTCCACTTAGATTTAAGCCGCACCAACGTGGTAGATGGTCAGTTAACCATCATCGTTCGCGATAAGTCTATTCCACTGTTCTACCTACAAAACTGGTTGGCGTCTAAGTCTCCTCGCGTGGAGCAACGCATCGGTCATGGTCATGTTGTGATTGTGCAGATCGGCAGCCAACGCGTTGGTTTTGTCGTCGACACGCTTATCGGTCAAGAAGAAGTGGTTATCAAGCCATTAGATAACTTATTGCAAGGTACACCTGGTATGGCTGGTGCGACGATTACCAGTGATGGTCACATTGCATTGATTCTTGATGTGCCAGATCTATTGAAGCAATACGCAGCAGCTTCGCGCATCTAAGCTGACGTAAAGAAAAGGAACAAAATGGCGATTAAAGTACTAGTCGTTGATGATTCGAGTTTTTTCCGTCGTCGCGTAAGCGAAATCATCAACTCAGAATCGCGCCTAGAAGTGATTGACGTTGCGGTAAATGGCAGAGAAGCGGTCGAAAAAGCCAAAGCTCTCAAGCCGGACGTCATCACCATGGATATTGAAATGCCAGTTATGGATGGCATTACGGCTGTGCGTGAAATCATGGCTGCATCTCCAACGCCAATTCTGATGTTTTCGTCCCTGACTCATGATGGGGCGAAAGCAACTCTTGATGCGTTGGACGCTGGCGCTCTGGACTTCTTACCGAAGAAGTTTGAAGATATTGCACGTAACCGCGATGAAGCGGTTTCGCTGCTTCAGCAACGTGTCATTCAAATTGCCTCTAAGCGTGCTTTCATGCGCCGTCCTGTAGCGCGTCCAGCTGCTGCAACTAGTTCTGCACGCCCATTGGCTTCAAGAACCGCTGCGCCTGCCGCATCGGCTCCGGCTCGACCGGCAGCAACCAAGTTCCGCGCATCGGGTAAGAAATACCAGTTAACTGCGATTGGCACATCCACTGGTGGCCCAGTTGCTTTACAAAAAATTCTTACTCGTCTGCCGATGAACTACCCACATCCAATCGTGCTGATTCAGCATATGCCTGCGACATTTACGGCGGCATTTGCAAGTCGATTGAACACGTTGTGTAAGATCCAAGTGAAAGAAGCACAAGACGGTGATGTGTTACAAGCTGGTGTGGCTTACCTAGCGCCAGGCGGCAAGCAAATGATGATTGATGGTCGTGCAGGTGCTGCTCGCCTTCGCATCATTGATGGCGGTGATCGCATGAACTACAAACCGTGTGTGGATGTGACCTTTGGCTCGGCGGCGAAAGTTTACGGCGACAAAGTGCTTTCTATGGTGCTCACCGGAATGGGTGCAGATGGCCGAGAAGGTGCACGTATGCTGAAATCGGCAGGTTCAACCATTTGGGCACAAGACGAAGAAAGCTGTGTGGTTTACGGTATGCCTCAAGCTGTTGCTAAAGCGGGCATTTCTTCTGAAGATTTACCTCTTGACCGAATTGCAGAACGCATGCTGGTGGAAGTGGGTTTAGCGTAGGATAAATCATGATCGTTTGGAGTGTAGCTAACCAAAAAGGTGGGGTAGGAAAAACCACATCAACAGTGACACTAGCAGGTTTGTTGAGTCAGAAAGGTCATCGTGTATTGATGGTCGACACCGATCCTCATGCGTCACTGACGACTTATCTTGGTTACGACTCAGATACCGTGTCATCAAGCTTGTTCGATCTGTTTCAGCTAAAGACGTTCACTCGCGATACGGTTAAGCCGTTGATCTTAGAAACCGAGCTGGAAGGAATGGACATCATTCCTGCGCACATGTCATTGGCTACGCTAGACCGCGTAATGGGTAACCGCAGTGGCATGGGGTTGATTTTGAAGCGCGCACTTCAAGCGGTTTCGCAAGATTACGACTACGTGTTGATCGATTGTCCGCCAATCCTTGGTGTGATGATGGTTAATGCACTCGCGGCGAGTGATCGTATCTTGATCCCAGTACAGACTGAGTTCCTCGCGATGAAAGGCTTGGAACGTATGATTCGTACGTTGACGATCATGCAGAAATCACGTCCAGATGGGTTCAAAGTCACCATCGTACCAACCATGTACGACAAGCGAACTCGCGCTTCGTTGCAGACTTTGACGCAACTGAAAAAAGACTACCCGAACCAAGTGTGGACTTCCGCAGTACCGATTGACACCAAGTTCCGAGACGCAAGTTTGAAACACTTACCAGCGTCGCACTTTGCATCCGGTAGCCGTGGTGTGTTTGCGTACAAACAGCTATTGATTTACTTGGAGAGGTTAGCGTTCGATGAGCAGTAACAGCGTACTTTCCAGCGAGCAGGCGCTTGATGATTACTTCAGCGCATTACTCGGTGAAGAAGTTGAGGTGACTGATCTCGAACATGAGCTTGACTTGCTCGCTCAGGAACTATCCTCTTCAGAGCCAGAGCCAGAGCCAGAGCCAGAGCCAGAGCCAGAGCCAGAGCCAGAGCCAGAGCCAGAGCCAGAGCCAGAGCCAGAGCCAGAGCCAGAGCCAGAGCCAGAGCCAGAGCCAGAGCTCCAGATGCAATACGCAGAGTCAGACTCTTACCAGTTTTGCGAAAACTACGCACCGCAACTGGAAGCGCCGAATTTAGAAGACGTTCAAAGGTTATTGAGTCAACTCGAATCGACCAATGTCGTAGATGAGTTAGACATAGACGACATTTTGGAACAGAACACCATCGACATTGCGATTCACGCAAAGTCGATACAACCAGACGTTGAAGTAGCTGTTGAGTCACCAATAGAAGTGGTTGAAGAAATTCAAGAATGGGTGATAGAAGAGCCTGTTTCTGAAGTCATTCAAACTGAGGTAGCTCAAGTCGAAGCGGTAGAAGTTGTTCCTGAGATAGAACAAGACATCGCGATAGAACAGCAAACCGAAACGCAACTGGAAACCGAGGCGAGCCCCGCGATCCCCAATACGTGGGAAGGCACGCAAAGAAGTGAAGATTTTCAAGTGCTTTACTTTGATGTCAACGAAGTGACATTTGCCGTACCGCTCGATGAATTGGGTGGCATTCATCGCATTACCGAGCTCAACCACCTTATTGGTCGACCAGCCTGGTACTTAGGTTTACAGACGAACCGCGAACAGCAGTTTGATGTCGTCGACACTGCAAAGTGGGTGATGGCAGACAAACTCCGTGGGGATGAATACAAAGATAACTACCAATACGTTGTCATGCTTGGTGAAAGCATGTGGGGTTTGGCCAGTAACCAACTATTGGGTACGGAAACCCTAAATGGCGACAATGTTCGTTGGCGAGAACAAGCGGGTAAACGCCCTTGGCTAGCGGGCATGGTGAAAGAAAAAATGTGTGCTTTAATTCATGTCCAAGCACTTATAGACATGCTAAACGCCGGTTTAGATGTAAAATCACTGAATTAGATTTAAGTCGGGAACGACATTAACGAGGATTAACTATGTCTCAAGCTTTTGAAGTAGAAGTGAAGAAAGATACATCGAATGACGAAGTTCTTCAGTGGGTGACGTTCCAACTAGAAGAAGAAACGTACGGCATCAATGTAATGCAAGTTCGTGAAGTTCTTCGTTACACTGAAATTGCTCCAGTTCCAGGTGCGCCAGATTACGTACTAGGTATCATCAACCTACGTGGTAACGTTGTAACGGTTATCGATACACGTTCACGCTTCGGTTTGATGGAAGGCGAAGTAACTGATAACACACGTATCATCGTGATCGAATCAGAGCGTCAAGTTATCGGCATCTTGGTAGATAGCGTTGCTGAGGTGGTTTACCTACGTTCTTCTGAGATCGACACTACGCCTTCTGTAGGTACAGACGAAAGCGCGAAATTCATCCAAGGTGTAAGCAACCGTGACGGTAAGCTTCTGATCCTTGTTGATTTGAACAAGCTGCTAACTGACGACGAATGGGACGAGATGGCTCACCTATAATTGGCTGAATGATGATGGCTGAAGATACTTTTTTATCTGTACCATTCCTCACGGGTGGCGTTGCGTTTATTGTATTGGTGTTGGTTGTGTTGCAGCTGCGCATTCGTGCTAGTTTGCAAAAGCAAATGGACCAACAGCGAGCGCAGGCACGACACGCGGATAAAGAAGTGCAGAAGCTGAACAAACAGCTACTAGAGGTACGTTCGGTTGTAGTTGGCCTTGGCCAAAAAGTAACTGAGCAGCAAGATATCATCCAACATCTTAATGAGCGAATTCGCGAACTCGAACACGCTGATACTGATGGTCGCTTATACAGTAGAGCAACCAAAATGGTGCAGTTAGGGGCTGATATCAACGAGCTAATCGAAGAGTGTGAACTGCCAAAAGCAGAAGCAGAGTTGATGCTCTCTTTGCAGAAAAAACTGGCTGGAAAAGAGAAGATCCCGCCATTAAGCAGTCAACCTTCCGATGATTCGAATTACCCACCACGTGGGCGTCGACGATAAAGAGAATAAAAAGAAGCTTCGGCTTCTTTTTTTATATCTAAAATAAAAACTTATAGCCACTTATGGTTAATTTTATCAAAGTGTGACAGTAAGTTAACAAAAATACATGAACTTACATACATCCCTGCTTTCTTATCCTGTTTTGTCACAAGTAAGCTGTGTTAATATAGCCCTTCGTTCCTTATGAAGTTGAAGCCCTATGTTAGAAGTGTCTAACCTGACTGCGATCCGTGATGAAAGGGTCCTGTTTGAAAACCTGCAATTTGAAATTAAGCCTGGTGAGTTAGTCCAGATCGAAGGGCGTAATGGCACAGGTAAAACGACGCTACTGCGCATTATTACAGGGTTAGGCGATAGAGAAGAAGGAATGATCAAGTGGAAAGGTGAAGAGGTTGAAAAATCTCGTGATGTCTTCCACCAAGACTTGCTATTTCTCGGCCATCAAACTGGCGTAAAGCGCGAACTCACCGCATTTGAAAACTTACGTTTTTACCAATCTATTCAAAATAACAGCACTTCCGATGAAGAAATCTTTACTGCTTTAACCCAAGTGGGGCTTGCGGGGCGAGAAGATGTACCTGTAGCACAACTTTCTGCGGGTCAGCAGCGTCGCGTTGCTTTGGCTAGACTTTGGCTAAGTAAGCAGATTTTGTGGATTTTGGATGAACCACTAACAGCAATCGACAAACAAGGTGTCAAAGTGCTTGAAGCTCTGTTTGCTCAGCATGCCGATAACGGTGGCATTGTGATGTTAACGACGCACCAAGATATGTTTGCTGACAGCCCTAAACTTAGAAAAATAAAATTGGGTGATTGATATGATTTCGGCCATGACAACTATTATTCGCCGCGAACTCTTGATTGCATTTCGTCGCCAAGCCGACATTTTGAACCCGCTTTGGTTCTTTATTATTGTTATTACTTTGTTTCCATTGAGTATTGGGCCTGAACCTAATTTGTTAGCACGTATTGCAGCGGGCATTGTTTGGGTTGCCGCATTGCTATCGGCATTATTATCATTAGAACGTCTATTTCGTGATGATTTTCAAGATGGTGCGTTAGAGCAAATGATGCTCATGCCAATTCCCTTGCAACTTGTGGTGATATCTAAGGTCATAGCTCATTGGGTGCTAACGGGATTACCGCTGATTTTGATCAGCCCGCTATTGGCAGTATTACTTTCTCTGGATTTCAACACTTGGTTGTCTGTGGTGCTCACGTTAATGATTGGCACCCCGACACTGAGTTTTATCGGTGCTATTGGTGTGGCGCTGACAGTTGGGTTACAAAAGGGCGGCGTTCTTTTGAGTTTGCTTATTCTTCCGCTCTATATCCCAATTCTGATTTTCGCAACATCGGCGATTGATGCTGCTGCGTTAGGTATGGCGTATAACGGTCAACTGGCGATTTTAGGTGCAATGTTAATGGGCGCGATAACTCTCACGCCATTTGCAATCAGTGCCGCGTTGCGAGTTAGTGTTAACTAACTCAATAAAGTGTCATTAACACGACGCTTGATCAAAGAATTATTATTAAAGCACTGCTACGGTCTCGACCCCTTAGACAGTGTCCCTGAAGTAAGAGTGAGAACTAAACATGTGGAAATGGCTACATCCTTATGCCAAGCCAGAAGCAGCTTACCGTTTGAGTGGTAAGTTCTTACCTTGGTTTTCTGTATTGGCCCTCGTATGCCTAGCGGTAGGTACCGTTTGGGGACTGGCGTTTGCGCCTTCTGATTACCAACAAGGTGACAGTTTCCGAATTATTTATATTCATGTTCCATCTGCTATTTGGTCTATGGGTGTGTACATGTCGATGGCGATTGCGGCCTTTATCGGTTTGGTTTGGCAAGTTCGCTTATCAGATATGGCAGCTCTTGCGATGGCACCGATCGGCGCAGTATTCACCTTTATTGCTCTTCTGACCGGTGCCGTTTGGGGCAAACCGATGTGGGGCACTTGGTGGGTATGGGATGCTCGTCTTACTTCTGAACTTATTCTTCTATTCCTTTACCTTGGTGTGATAGCACTTTACCACGCGTTTGATGACCAAAAAACGGCTGCAAAAGCAGCGGGTATTTTGGCGATTGTTGGCGTAGTGAACCTGCCAATCATCCACTTCTCTGTTGAGTGGTGGAACACGCTTCACCAAGGCGCAACAATTACGAAATTCGAACAACCTTCAATTTCATCCGACATGCTTTGGCCACTGTTGCTGAATATCTTTGGTTTTGCGTTCTTCTTTGGTGCTGTGACTATGGTGCGTTTCCGTAACGAAATCATCAGTAAAGAAAGTCATCGCCCTTGGGTTCGCGATCTCGCAACAGACAAAACTCAGTGAGGTAATTAACGATGCACTTTGAATCTCTGAGCGACTTTTTTGCCATGGGTGGCTATGCGTCATACGTATGGAGCGCGTTCGGCATTACTTTTTTATCAATGCTTATCCTTCTAATCACCAGTCTACGTCGCGGTGATGCATTAATGAAAGAAGTGAAAGCGAAAATTGACCGTCAAGCGCGTATTGACGCAGCGAAGAATATGGAGAACACCTTATGAACCCGAGACGTAAAAAGAGGCTAGGTATTGTTCTGGCGATCTTTATCGGTATCAGTGCCACCATCGGTTTGATGCTATATGCGCTTAACCAAAATATGGACCTTTTCTACACGCCGACTGAACTGGTCAACGGTAAGCCAGATGGTACTAAACCTGAGGTTGGTCAGCGTCTTCGTATTGGTGGTATGGTGGTTGTAGGCTCGGTTCGTCGTGATCCTAACTCTCTTAAAGTGAGCTTTGATCTGCATGATGTGGGTCCAAAAGTAACGATCACTTACGAAGGTATTCTTCCTGATTTGTTCCGTGAAGGGCAGGGCATCGTTGCGCAAGGTGTTCTAAAAGACGCAACGACAGTTGAAGCGTTTGAAGTTCTCGCTAAACACGACGAAGAATACATGCCACCTGAAATTGCAGAAGCCATGAAGAAAACGCATGAACCATTGCAATACAGCAGTGAACAAAAACAAGGAAGCGGCGAATGATTGCTGAAATCGGCCATTTTGCCCTCATTTTATCTTTAGCGATGGCGGTACTGCTTTCTGTACTGCCGCTATGGGGCGCATCAAACAATAATACGATGCTGATGAATACCGCTCGACCGCTGTCTTGGTCGATGTTCATCATGCTGTTTTTCTCGTTCGTGATTTTGTGTTGGGGTTTTTATACTAACGACTTCACTCTGCAATACGTAGCAAGTAACTCAAACAGCCAACTGCCTTGGTACTACCGTTTGACAGCGGTATGGGGTGCACACGAAGGTTCCCTATTGCTTTGGGTGCTTATCCAAGCAGGTTGGACTGTCGCGGTTGCTACATTCAGTCGCGGTATGCCACAAGAGTCGGTTGCACGTGTACTTGCCGTAATGGGTATGATCTCAGTAGGTTTCCTACTGTTTATCATCTTAACGTCAAACCCATTCCTACGTACGTTACCGTTCTTCCCTGTTGATGGTCGAGATTTGAACCCGCTTCTGCAAGACCCAGGGCTGATTGTGCATCCACCAATGCTGTACATGGGTTACGTCGGTTTCTCTGTTGCGTTTTCGTTCGCGATTGCTTCTCTAATGACAGGTCGTCTTGATACAGCATGGGCGCGCTGGTCTCGTCCTTGGACAACGGCGGCTTGGGTATTCCTAACTTTGGGTATCGCACTAGGTTCTTGGTGGGCTTATTACGAACTTGGCTGGGGCGGCTGGTGGTTCTGGGATCCAGTAGAAAACGCATCCTTTATGCCTTGGCTAGCAGGTACTGCACTTATGCACTCGCTAGCAGTAACGGAAAAACGCGGTACATTTAAAGCTTGGACAGTATTGCTAGCGATCTCTGCATTCTCGTTGAGTTTGTTAGGTACTTTCTTAGTTCGTTCGGGCATTTTGGTGTCGGTACACGCGTTTGCGTCCGATCCTTCTCGCGGTATGTTTATCCTTGGTTTCCTTGTCTTCGTTATCGGTGGCTCTTTACTGCTATTCGCGGTGAAAGGTGCGGCGGTACGTGTTCGTGGTAACTTTGATTTAGTGTCACGCGAAAACGCACTTCTGGCCAATAACGTTTTGCTGATTGCTGCACTTGTGGTTGTTTTAGTTGGTACGTTGTTGCCATTGGTTCACAAGCAGCTTGGTTTGGGCTCGGTTTCTATCGGTGCCCCATTCTTCGATATGCTATTTGCATGGCTCATGATGCCGTTTGCCTTCTTGCTAGGTATCGGTCCTCTTATCCGTTGGAAGCGTGACCAGTTATCTTCGATTGTGAAGCCTATGCTTGTGTCGGGCACTGTGTCTCTGGCGTTGGCGGCGGTTTGTGTATTCCTATTTGCTGATTTCTTCTCAGTGATGGCGTACATCGGCTGGGTTATGTCGATTTGGATCGTGGCAATGCATGCGTTCGAATTGCATGAGCGTGCGACGCACCGTCACAGTTTTGCTGAAGGTGTTCGTAAGCTTCAACGTAGCCACTGGGCGATGATGTTTGGTCATATCGGTCTTGCTGTGACGATCATTGGTATCGCTATGGTACAAAACTACAGCATTGAGCGTGATGTGCGTTTAGCGCCAGGTGAACACTTCCAAATCGAAGGTTATGATTTCTACTTCTCGGGTCTTCGTGATAAAGACGGTCCGAACTACGATGGTTACATCGCTGATTTCGAAATCACGCACGACGGTAAGTACATCAATACACTTCATGCCGAGAAGCGTTTCTACCGCACCGCTAAGTCGATGATGACAGAAGCGGCCATTGACCGTGGCATCACTCGTGACCTATACATCGCAATGGGTGAGCGTTTGGAAGATAACCGTTCTTGGGCGGTGCGCATTTACTACAAACCGTTCGTACGTTGGATCTGGGCTGGCTCTTTGATCATGGCATTAGGCGGCGCCCTAGCGATTTCTGATAAGCGTTACCGCTTCCGTAAGTCATCGAAAAAGAACGCAAAGTCAAACGAGCAGGTAGCATAAAATGAATAAGAAAATCTTGTTTATCCCGTTGGTTGCTTTCTTAGTTCTGGCGGGGATCTTCGCAACACAGTTGGTTCGTAACCAAGATGGGGACGACCCAACAAAGCTGGAATCTGTTTTAGTTGGCAAACCTGTTCCTAAGTTTCACTTAGAAGACTTGGCCGAACCGGGTAAACAGTACGATCAGTCGATTTTTAAAGGTGAGCCTCTGCTGTTAAATGTGTGGGCTACATGGTGTCCTACTTGCTACGCAGAGCATAAATATCTCAACGAACTTGCTGGTAAAGGCGTGAAGATCATCGGTATGAACTACAAAGATGATCGAAACAAAGCGATCGGTTGGTTGAACGATTTAGGTAACCCGTACCTAATTAGTTTGTTCGATGGCAGCGGTATGTTGGGTCTGGATCTTGGTGTGTACGGCGCACCGGAAACCTTCATTATCGATGCGAATGGTGTCATTCGTTACCGTCATGTAGGTGATGTTAACCCTCGAAATTGGGCTGACACGTTAGCACCAATGTACAACCAGCTGGTTGAGGAGGCGAAGCAATGAGAAAAGTGATTTTAGCAGTGTTTGCAGCCCTAACATTCTCGTTGGCGGCACATGCTGCAATTGAAGTGTATGAGTTTGACAACTTAGAGCAGGAGCAACAGTTCAAAGAGCTAGGACACACATTGCGCTGCCCTAAATGTCAGAACAACACCATCTCTGATTCGAATGCCGAACTTGCTCAAGACTTGCGCCACAAGGTCTACGAAATGACGAAAGAGGGCAAGTCAAAAGAAGAGATCGTCGATTACATGATCGCGCGCTACGGCAACTTCGTGACTTACAATCCGCCATTCACTATGTCGACAGCGATTTTATGGCTTGGTCCACTGGCTGTGGTTTTGGGCGGTTTTGGTTTGATCGTGCTCCGTAGCCGAAAGTCAAAAGCAAAAGTCACGGCAAACAACGACGAGAAATGGGACGAGCAAAAAGAAGCGCGTTTAAAAGCACTGCTTGAAGAAGAGAATAACGGAGATAATAAGTAATGACTCTATTTTGGATTTCCACCGTTATTCTTACGTTGATTGCTTGTGCGTTAGTTGCGCTGCCTCTTCTGAAGCAGAAAGCAAACAACGACGACATCTTACGTGATGAGTTGAACAAAGCTTTTTATAAAGATCGTCTTTCTGAGCTTCAAGAAGAAACAGAAGAAGGTCTTGTCGAGAGTCAAGAAGATCTGATTTCTGATCTTAAGCAGTCACTTTTGGATGATATTCCTGCACAGAAAATGAGTCAGGAAACCAAAGTCTCGCCGATGGCAGTGCTTATTCCTTCTGTGATTCTTACGGTTGCGTTAAGTTACGGGCTTTATTACCAGTTTGGCGCATCTCAAGATGTTGTGAAATGGCAAGAGGTTACGTCTAACTTGCCAGAGCTTTCTAAGAAGCTGATGTCGTCGTCCTCTGAACCTCTGAGCGATGATGAAATGGCTGATTTAACGTTAGCACTGCGCACGCGCCTGCATTATCAGCCAGAAGATTCAACCGGTTGGTTGCTACTCGGTCGTATTGCATTAGCGAACCGCGATGTGACGACAGCCATCGATTCTATGAAGAAATCGTATGCTCTTGAGCCAAAAGATCCTGACGTTATGTTAGGTTACGCTCAGGCGTTAATGCTTTCTCAAGACGAGATGGACCAAGCAACGGCTCGTTCTTTACTTGGTAAGCTCATGCAACAAGATTACGTGGATTTACGCGTGTTCTCATTGCTCGCATTTGATGCATTTGAACGTAAAGATTACCCCGCAGCAATTAAATACTGGGGCATCATGCAGCAGATGATCGGTCCTGACGATAGCCGTTACGAAAGCCTTTCACGCAGTATCGACCATGCACGCAAACAAATGGGTGAAGTGGTTTCTCCGGATAAAAGCGTGGCAGTAACGATTAATGTCGCACCTGAAGCACAACTTGATCCTAACGCGGTATTAATTGTCTCAATTCATCGTGCTGATGGTTCACCAATGCCGGTTGCAGCCGCTCGCTATCCACTTGGTTCGTTCCCACGAACAGTGGTGCTAGATGACGGTAATGCGATGATGCAAGGGCAAAAACTATCATCGTTAGAAAAACTTATCGTGCGTGTACGTGCTGATTCTGATGGCAATGTTGCAACGCGCGATCAAGATTGGCATGGCGAAAGCGATGTGGTTGAATTCGGTCAACCGGTTGCAGTGACCATCGATAAACAGTATCAATAGTTAGTTGTTGTCTCTGATATATGACACTTAGTCAATGTCGGGTCCATTTAGTGGTATGACTCTAAACTATCAAGTAAAATGACGAAGGCCAGCATTTGCTGGCCTTTGTTTATATACTCAAGTGACTTCTAAAATGTATTTATCGCTAACATTGAGTTTGTTGGTTGTTCCTGCATTTGCTTTTTGGTGTTGGTCATACATTTTTAAATGAGGTTACTTAAGTATATTAATAGTCGTTATGGAACATAGAATGTATAACAAGGGTAAATCCTACCTAATGTTACTGTTAGCACTTGGTCTTGTTGGCTGTTCGAGTGCGCCTGAGGAGGCAGTAACAAGTGAAGGAGAGACAAATCAAACGACTTCTGATGTGTATGATCCGTTAGAAGGCTTTAACCGCACGATGTGGGAAATCAACTACGAGTACTTAGATCCGTATTTGGTTCGTCCTGTGTCGATCGCGTACGTTGAATACACACCTGTGCCTATTCGTTCCGGTATCGCCAACTTCTTGTCAAACCTTGATGAACCATCAAGCATGGTGAACAACCTTTTGATGGGTAACGGTAGCAAAGCGGTGGATCACTTTAACCGTTTTTGGATTAACTCTACGTTCGGTATTCTCGGTGTATTTGACATCGCAACTGCGGCGGGTATCACCAAGTACGACAATAAAGAGTTCAGCAGTGCTGTTGGTCATTATGGCGTAGGGAATGGCCCATACTTTATGATACCTGGTTATGGTCCTTATACTTTGCGAGAAGTGACAGATACCGTCGATGGTATGTATCTCCCATTATCTTACTTGAATATTTGGGCTGGTTTAGGGAAGTGGGCATTAGAAGGTTTGGAAAAACGAGCGTTGCTTGTACCGCAAGAAGCACAGCTTGATAGTTCCCCAGATCCTTATGTACTGACTCGAGATGTCTACATTCAGCGTCAAAACTTTAAAGCAGAAATCGACACGGTAGAAGAAGTGAATCCGGAAGAAGAAGCGTTGTTAGACGAATATCTAGATGAATTCTAATCGTTGATGTTTCAAATAAAATGAACGCAATAAAAAAGGCTTAGCAAGTGCTAAGCCTTTTTTGTCTCTCGATTTTTAACGAGTAATTAGAAACGGTAGTTCGCTTGAACACCGATTAGCCAAACGTTACCCGTTGTTTCACCAACGAATTGACCGCCAACTACTTCAGCTGAATCGTCTGACTTATAGCCACGAGACTCAACGATTGGTGCGTCTTTCGCGATAATGTAAGTGAAGCCAGCGTCTAGGCTGAAGTCTTTCGTCCAGTCATAAGTTGCACCGATGCTTAACCAAGTACGGTCTGTTTCTGGAATAGTGATCGTGCGGTTTTTATCACTTACAGCAGACGTATCGTATGCAATACCAGTACGTAGGGCTACCTTAGGTTGAAGTTGGTAAGTCGCACCAACTGCAAAGCGGTAGTTATCTTCCCAGTTTTCCACTTTCACCATGTGTGTACCAGCGGTTTCTAGGTGAGCTTCTAGCTTCTCGAAAGAGCTCCAGTCAGTCCAGTTGAAACTTGCGTGTAACGCAAGTTGGTCTGTTACTTGGTGGAAGCTCGCTAGTTCAGCTGTTGCTGGTAGGTTTAGGTACATGTAGCCATTGTCACGCAGCTGTGGAAGCTTAGGAGTACCGAAGCCAAAACCAAGGCCCTCAGCATGACCTTCAAGCTTCAGCTCAACCTCAGATTTGTACGTGAAACCGATGCGGTTGTTTTCATTGATCTGCCACGCTGTACCCAATTGCCACCCCCAAGCCGTATCGTCACCTTCCATGTATTTTAGAGCAGTACCTTGAGGAACGCTGATAGGTTTATTAGTTTCAGGATGCATCCCAACTACGTTATTTTTAGGTGCTGCTGCCCCAAAGCTGCCTTCGCCGATAATGTAACGGACACCACCACCAATGCTTACTGATTCATTGATTTTGTAAGCGGCGTTTAGGTTCGCTTCCATTGTGGTGACGCTTGCTTCGTTGCCGAAATGAGAGGCAGCAAAGCCTTTACCCAGATCCGTCTCCATACCGTAGTTCGTACCAAATGCTAGGCCGATTGCGAACTGGTCGTTGTATTGGTGTGATAGGTAAAAGTTTGGAATGATCGCATCATGTGCGAAGTCATCTGAAGATGCAGGAATATTGTTTCCATGAAAATCAACATTGCCATTAATGTCAATGTTTGGATTTACATAGATGGCACCAACAGACACTTGAGTGCCTTTTAGGTAAGTGAGCATTGCTGGGTTACGCCACTGTGAGCTTGCGTTGTCAGCCATTGCCGCTTCACCAGCGTAAGCACGACCTAGACCTGTTGCAGAGTATTCAGCTAATTGGAAGCCTGCTGCATTTGCAATGCCTGAAGTGCCAAGTAGGCTAAGTGCTACTGCTGTTGATAGGAAAGTCTTGTTGGTTTTCATTCTGATGTTCGCTGAATTAATTATAACGTGGTGCAAAAGTCTAAAGGTAGAGTTATTACTTTAGAAATGAAAATCCGGAACATGAATGTATTTGGTGTTTTGTTCTAATTTGTTGTTTGTTTATGGTTTTATAATCTAACTATGATAGTAGAATGAAAAAAACTCAGCGAACACCTGTGAGGTCTAATTGTGATTTTTAGATACACGTGTTCACTCAAATTGAGCGGACGATAAGTGTTAGATAAGAAAAAAGGCTGGAAATCCAGCCTTTTATATAGAGTTTACTTACATTAAATATAAGGAATTTTCTTAGAAGCTACGGCTGTATTGTAAGCCAAACAGGATAGCGTCTGCGTGCGTTGTAGCTGTTACACCTGTAGAAAGACCAGGGGCCAATTGAGTATTCTCATTGACTTTTACATCGTCACCTAGCAAGTATGTGAAGCCAAAATCAATGTTTGAGCTGTTGTCGATATGGTAAGAGAAACCTGTTGAGAACCACTGACGATCTGAATCTGGTACCGAGATAGATGTTACCTTATCTTGAGCGCTGGTGTCGTACATGTAACCAGCACGAAGTGTCCAGTTATTGTTTAGGTAGTAAGTACCACCAATTGCGTAGTGCCAGCCATCTTGCCATTGATAGTCTTTCGAGTAACCACCTTTAAGCAACCCTTGATTTAGGTTTTCAAAATCAATTTGGTCGAAATCTTTCCAACCAATGTATTGGATGCTGTAATGTACGGCAAACTTGGTATCTTGGATTTTGTGGAAGCCAGAAAATTCAGCCATATCTGGTAGAGGTAGAGTGATTTCCTGACCTTTATCGTCTTTTGCCGTAAATTCTGGGCTATAACGATACGCTAGACCAAAACGGTTGTTTTCATCCAGTTCGTACACGGTACCAACGTTGAAACCAACAGCCCAACCATCAGCTTTATCTACATCTAGTATTTTTTTGCCGCCAACAAGTGGAATAGAAGAGCTTGTTGTACGTTTCATCGTGCCTTGACCGTAGATTAAATCAACGCCTGCACCAAAGCTCCATTGTTCATTTAAGCGGTAAGAGCCAGCAAGACCAAAGTTTGCGCTCTTAACGTCAGTTAAGCCGCCGTATTCAGTTGCTGTGTAGTTATCTGAAAACTCAGTTTTAGTACCGAAGTTTGAGTAAGCATTTACGCCCCAAGCAAACTTGTCGTTTACTGGAACGATTAGGTGAATGTTTGGCGCGATTGACGTGTCGCCCACATCATCTGTGTCAGCAACATCAACGCTCTGACCCATGAAATTTCTGTATTTCGCATCTTTCACTTCAATCATTGAAGTAATGCTTTCAAAACCAAGTGACAGCTCCATTTTATCAAAAAGAGCCATTGCCGCTGGGTTACGAGCCATTACTGACGCGTTATCGGCGATTACTGCATCACCAGCAAACGCACGGCCAATGCCAGTTGCTGATTGAGCGTTAATTTGGAAACCTGCTGCCATCGATTGACCTGAGGCAAAAGCTACCGTTACTGCTAGGAGAGTCTTTTTAAACAGACGCGTATTCTGAGTCATTTGTTTTTCCTTATTAGATTCGTCTCTCTGGACGATAAATTGAGCTTTTGCTCAGTGGCGCAGATAGTAGTATCAAGAGTGGGCTAGACAAATCCGACCATTAGATAAAATTGAATAAAAATTGCGGAAATGATGTCTAAAAGACGGGAAATTGCACTTAAATTGCATAATTTAGAGTTTAAGCTCTAAAAGCAATTGACGTGGTGAATGTTTTGTGAGCGATTAATACAAAAATGCCGCCAAATGAGAGTATTTGACGGCATTTCAATGTTTCTAAGCTAAAGTTGGTGAAGTTGTTACATTGGTTTTAGCATAGGCGCCAGTTTAGTGGCGATAGCGTCAATGTCTTCACCTTGTTCGCCGACTAAAATCATGCTGGTTGAACCTACGGGTTGGACGATACCTGTCATACCATCCTTTTCAAAATCTGCCGATTGTTGGCTAGAAATTCCCGTAATAAAGAGCGTTACTTTGCCCTTTACACCCTGAAAAACCATGTGCAAAGCATTAGCTTCACCAAATCCACAGTGGTTTAGGTAGTAAACGTGGTACGGGAAGTTGCCACTAAACTGATAATGAAATGGCGACATCTTCGCATTGATCTGGGAACTCGGCACGTTTTCATCTAAATGGCGTACAAATGCCTCTTCATGAATGACATGTTTAATAGCTGTATCTGCGAGACTGGCTTGCGCAGGAGGCACCAGAATGTTACCCCAGTTGATTTGCCCCACCAGTAAACCTGCGGTAAAGGCAACAGAAGCTGCAAGCGCCATGGCTTTGCGGACAAAGTTGGGTTTGACGACTTTTTCGTCAAGCGCGCTAGAGGTTTGGCTAAACAAGATTTTATCAGCAAGATCCTCTGGCACATCCACATTCATGGCCTGCTTAATTTTCGCGTCGAGATCCAAAACGTCATCAACAAACTTACTGTTGGCATCGCTAGCGGCCAACGCTTGTAGAATCTCTTCATCCTTCTGTTTTGGATCCGACAAAATACGACGACGAAATTCTAAATCATCCATTTTTTTGTCCTCTCTTAGTATCTTGAGAATCCAACATCTCTTTAAGTTGATTTCGAGCTCGGAAAAGTCGAGTCATGACTGTGTTCTTATTTAAATCAAGAATGTCGCCGATTTCTTCTCCACTGAAACCACCAATAACCTGAAGAAACAGAGGTTCACGATATTCCACATCCAACCTCATAATCTGTGCTTGAAGCCATTCTTGTTGATGATGCGGATCGTCGCTGACCTTAGCATCATTGCCGTAGTCATCGATATCAACTAAATCAAATTGTTTGCGTTCGAAGCGACGCGCGTTTTCTCGCCTTAATATAGTAATAAGCCAAGATTTCGCAGCTTTTTCATCTTGAAGACTATCGAGAGACTTCCATGCACGTAAGCAGGTCTCTTGCACTAAATCTTCCGCAATTGCTTTGTCCTTACACAACCAGTATGCATAACGGTACAAATCGCGGTGATAGCCCCGGACGAGCGCTTCATATTTTCTTTGTTTGTCCATATCAGAGTTGACCGGACTGTTGGAATTTTTCTTTCCAAACATTTTTAATATGGCCACAGGAGCCTCCATCCTCGCTCTGTGTATTTCTTATACATTTTGAGCATGACTTTACTTCTATTCCATCACTTATGGCTAAGCCAATCTAAGCCAGTATCGAGTGATAAATCCATTCGTTACAAGCTAAGTCGGTATATAAAAGTGTATACACAAATAACCGATATTATCTCCAGTGATGCAGTTTTACTTGTTAACAATATCATCATTTAGTTATCAATGACTTGGTTAAATGCATTGGATTTATGTATCTGATGCGTATTTTGAGTAGCAAGCTTGTGAATGGACTTGAATAGAGGAGGCATTTAGATGCGTTCAAAGATCGTAAAATCACCATAAAATTGATCTATTTCAAAATCTCAAGCAGTGAAGGGGTTATAGTACATCTTGTCATCTCGTTAGTCCTTGTGACTAACATGTTGAGCAAGATGACACTTCCTTTTGAAGGCTGACTTTACTTTCTCCTAATCAGGAAACTGATTAATTTTCAATTGGCGTAAGTTAATTGTTTTATAGATATTCCGACCACACAGTTATGTGTGGTTTTTTTTTGCTTCAATTTTACCTGCCACACACTTTCTGCCGTTTTTAGCTTCTATAGTTATTCAATATAATCAATGAACTAGAGCAATTGATCTACTTGCTTCACGTTTATTTAAACGCACGTTTGATAAATTTAACAAATTGATTACAATGCATCAGGTCAGACCTCTTGTATTTAAGGAGAAACAATGGGCAAGCAGGAAGTAAAAACACGCAATGGTGAGCGTGTTGCTATTGTCGCGGGGCTTCGAACTCCCTTTGCTCGTCAAAGCACGGAATTTAGCCAAGTGCCAGCGGTCGATTTAGGGAAAATGGTAGTAAGCGAAATGCTTGCTCGAACAGATATTGATCCGAAATTAATTGAACAAGTGGTGTTTGGACAAGTGGTTCAAATGCCTGAAGCACCAAACATAGCACGAGAAATCGTATTGGGCACGGGGATGAACATCCATACCGACGCTTACAGCGTGACGCGTGCGTGTGCGACGAGCTTCCAAGCGGCGGTAAACGTAGCAGAGAGCATCATGGCTGGCACCATTGAAATTGGTATCGCTGGTGGTGCGGATTCATCTTCTGTACTTCCTATCGGTGTGTCCAAAAAACTTGCTGCTAACCTGTTGGCTCTAAGCAAAACCAAAACATTGGCTCAGAAGCTCAATATTCTCAAGAGTCTGAGTTTTAAAGATCTCATGCCTGTTCCGCCAGCCGTCGCGGAATACTCGACGGGTTTGTCGATGGGACAAACGGCAGAGCAAATGGCGAAGACGCACGGTATCTCACGCGCAGAACAAGATGCGCTAGCTCATCGCTCTCATACATTAGCATCCCAAGCTTGGAAAGAAGGCAAAATCCAAGGTGAGGTGATGACCGCTTTCCCTGAACCTTACAAAAAGTGGATTTCTGAAGACAACAACGTTCGTCACGACTCGACATTAGAGGGCTATGCAAAGTTACGTCCTGCATTTGACCGCCAGTACGGCAGTGTTACTGCAGCAAACAGTACGCCGCTGACTGATGGCGGCGCGGCAGTGATGCTGATGCGCGAAGGTAAAGCGAAAGAGTTGGGCATGGAAATTCTTGGCTACATCCGTGGCTACGCATTCTCAGCGATTGGTGTGGAAAAAGACATGCTGATGGGACCGACTTACGCGACTGCGAAAGTGCTCGAAAACACAGGCTTGGAACTGTCGGATCTGACTCTGATCGATATGCATGAAGCGTTTGCTGCTCAAGCATTGGCAAACGTGAAAATGTTTGCCTCAGATAAGTTTGCTCAAGAAAACCTAGGTCGTTCGAAAGCGATCGGTGAAATCGACATGGATAAATTCAACGTGCTCGGTGGCTCAATTGCTTACGGTCACCCATTCGCGGCGACGGGTGCGCGTATGATGACGCAAACTCTACGTGAACTGAAACGTCGTGGTGGTGGTATTGCATTGAATACCGCTTGTGCTGCGGGTGGTCTTGGCGCTGCAATGATTCTGGAGGTTGAGTAATGAGCGAGCAAAAAGCATTTAGTCTTAACGTTGATGAGCAGAACATTGCATGGTTAGCGATCGACGTACCGAATGAAAAGATGAACACGCTACAGGCAGCTTTTGCTGATGAAATGAAAGAAATTTTTGCTCAGCTAAAAGACTCCAGTGGCATCAAAGGGATGATCATTCACTCCTTAAAACCGGATAATTTTGTGGCAGGTGCCGATGTTCGTATGTTGGAGGCATGTACCACAGCGAATGAAGCACAAGCATTGGCAAAACAAGGTCAAGAGTTGTTCCAACAACTGTCTGACTTACCTTACCCTGTGGTTGCGGCTATTCACGGCCCATGTTTGGGTGGCGGTTTAGAACTTGCGCTTGCATGTGATTACCGTGTTTGTACGGATTCCGATAAGACACGCTTAGGCTTACCAGAAGTTCAACTCGGTCTATTACCGGGTTCTGGCGGTACTCAGCGTTTGCCACGTTTGATTGGCCTGTTACCGTCATTGGACTTGATCCTAACGGGTAAACAGCTTCGCGCGAAGAAAGCCAAAAAGCTGGGCGTTGTGGACGCGTGTGTCCCAGACACCATTTTGCTCGACGTAGCAAAACAGTTTATCGACAAAGGTAAGAACAAGGGCAAGAAAAAGCAATCGACGAAAGAGAAGTTGATGTCGGGCAGTGGGTTAGGTCGTAAGCTTGTTTTCGAACAAGCTGCGAAGAAAACCAACCAGAAGACCCGTGGCAACTATCCAGCAACGGTCGCGATTCTTGAAGTGATTCAACACGGTCTGGAAAAAGGCTTTGCACAAGGGCAAGAGCTAGAAGCGAAACGATTTGGTGAGCTTGTGATGAGCTCCGAATCGAAGGCATTGCGCTCTATCTTCTTCGCGACAACTGAAATGAAGAAGGAACACGGCACGGATGCACAGCCTGCAGCGGTGAAAAAAGTGGGTGTTCTTGGTGGCGGCTTAATGGGCGCTGGGATCAGTCATGTAACGGTAGCAAAAGCAAAAGTGCCTGTTCGAATCAAAGATGTGAGCAATGACGGTGTGTTGAATGCGCTTAACTACAACTACAAGTTGTTTGAGAAGCAGCGTAAACGTCGCATCCTGTCGAAAGCCGATTTACAGGCGAAGATGTTGCAACTGTCAGGTGGCGTAGACTTTACAAGTTACAACCACATTGATGTTGTGATCGAAGCGGTTTTCGAAGACTTGGATCTAAAACAACAGATGGTTGCGGACATTGAAGCAAACGCAAAATCTGAAACTATTTTTGCTACGAACACGTCTTCGTTACCAATCCACAAGATTGCAGAAAAGGCAGAGCGACCAGAAAACATCGTCGGTTTACATTACTTTAGCCCAGTAGAAAAAATGCCTCTGGTGGAAGTGATTCCGCATGAAACAACGTCTGATGAAACCATTTCTACAGTTGTCGCATTGGCTAAGAAGCAAGGCAAAACCCCAATCGTTGTTAAGGACAAAGCTGGTTTTTACGTAAACCGTATTCTTGCGCCTTACATGAATGAAGCTGCGCATATCTTGCTGGCAAATGAGCCGATTGAGAAGTTAGATGGTGCGCTGTTGGATTTCGGCTTCCCTGTCGGGCCAATCACGTTACTTGATGAAGTTGGTGTTGATATTGGCGCGAAGATCATGCCGATTCTAGTCAATGAGTTGGGCGAGCGATTCAAAGGTCCTGATGTATTCGATATCTTATTGAATGACGGTCGCAAAGGACGTAAGAGCGGGAAAGGATTCTATACTTACAAAGGTAAGAAGAAAGAAGTCGATAAATCCATCTACAAGCTACTCAAACTGACGCCAGAATCGAAGCTCAGCGATAACGATATTGCGTTGCGCTGTGTTCTGCCAATGCTTAATGAAGCAGTACGATGCTTGGATGATGGTATTATTTGCTCTCCGCGCGATGGCGATATTGGTGCGATTTTTGGTATTGGCTTCCCTCCATTCCTTGGCGGGCCATTCCGTTATATGGATCAATTCGGTTTGAAAAAACTGGTTGAGAAAATGAACGAATTTGCATCGAAATATGGCGATCGTTATGCGCCATGCGACGGACTGCTGACTAGAGCGGGTGAAGGTCGTACCTTCTACTAAGCGTTTGAAACGCTGAACATTAAAAAGGCTTGCATCGCGCAAGCCTTTTTTCGAACAGAAGTGTTTATTTCTTCTTGTCTTTTTTATCTTTGTTATGCCCTTTACCTGGGTTGTCATCGCCATGCACGCTAGCATTTCCTTTTTTGTCTTTATCATCCCAGTTTTTAGAAGAACAATCGTCGGATTTGACGGAAATATTGTCACCGCTTAGGCGAACACAATCTTTGCTCAACTCAAAATCGTCACCTTTTACTGTGATTTCTGCATGAGCGGATGCGAATGGTAATAGTACTGCAGCAAGTAGTAATAGTTTCTTCATGAGTGCCTCATCTACATGTTTTTTGTGCGGTAATTAGAGCATAAGCGGCAATCGCGTAATTTCAATTTTCTGTTAAGACTATCCAAGTCGTATTAGTAAATTGATGGGTTTCTCACATATTTTACAGCTCGACTTCCGCCCATTTTATCCATTACGGTGATGGTCTTAGCCCAGACCGCAATCTTTTGGTCGTAACTGAAATTCTTCGATAGAACCAATTTCTTGCCCTAAGTGAATTCGAGGAGCATCGACATGTGCTTGGCCTTGCGAGTGCATGACCAACCGGTTTGCTGTTCTCGGTTTCAGTTCGTTAACGACAAAGCGAATCATGTCTGCTCTTGTTAGCTTTTTGAGCTCGGCTAGTACTTTTTCGCGTTGATTAAACTCGGTATCTTTGTTGCCTATTGCGACCCACAAGCGTTGCGCTCGTCCACGTAAAGTCGTGTCTGGGGTTGCGATTTGGTTCCAAAGGCCACGCTTACTGCTGTGCCATTGGTAGTCGTTGAGCTCCAAAAGCACCATGTAAAATGCATTTAAAAATTCGTCGATAGAGGTGACCAATTCCGCAGGAGCTGCGTTTGGTGATTGCACATAAAGCACAATCCCCGGATGACGGTTCAGTGGCATGTTACCAGTGCCGACCATGTAGCCGAGTTGCTGCTTGGTGCGAATCTCATGAAAGAAGGTTGCCGACATGAGGTGATTGGCCAAAGAATAAAGTGCGATGCTGCGCGGCTCGATGTCTTCACACTGGTGGTAAATTACCACAGCAGAGTCTTGTTGATTACAATGCACTTCGCGCTGAAAACTGCCATTTTGACCGAGCATAATTAACGGACGCAGTGCTTCTTCGTAGCGCTGTTCTTTTACGCGCAAGGCATCTTTCAAGGTTGTTGCCATATCATGCGCTTGTTGACGTTGCCAGTCGCCATAAACGAACATTTCTACGTGGAGTTCCGCCAAAATCGACTCGACGAATGTCGACAGCTCATCGACTTCAATTTCTTCCAGCGCTTCTGCAAGTGTCGCGAAAGGAGGATTATTTGGCTGCAACAAACCTGTTAATGCGTTGAACAGTTGAGAAATTGGGCGATCTTGAGATGAATTTCGCCAATTACGTAATAATTGTTGTTTGATGGTTTCGAACCGAGTCGGGTTGAACTCTCTAGCGGCGAAACGGCGTAAAATCATCTCAAGCAGTTGCGGCAGTTTTTGGCTGAAGCCCGACAACGTCAAAGTTACCCCACCTTGGTGTGCATACATGTTGTAGCCCATGCCCGCGATTTCAGCTTGGTAGGTTTCTTTGGCTAGTGAGTCCAAAAACATTTCGACACAAAGACGTGTTTTCACAATATTTTTAGGCGATGCGACCGCGTGAGAACTGTCGATCGCAACGTACACTACGCCTTTCGGCACTCGGAACTCATCATCTTGCAAATGCCACAGGCGAAAACCTTCGAGATCTTCAATCAACTCCGGTAGTGAGCCCCCGTTTTCAAAGGGCATTGGGTCGAGGTCGTAACAAATGTACGGGTTCTTCTCTGGCAGAACAAACTGCCAACGCGGATCAATTTGTTGGAAGAAGCGTTTTTGCTCGCTACTGAATGGAGTGACGGAGTAGGGGGTGAAATACCACTCCGCAGTGCGATTGTACTCAAGTCCTTTGGCGATCAGCGTAACGCGGACATTGTCGACAGATAAATATTGCAGCAGAGAACGTTGCAGATCTTCATCATAGCCCGACATTTTGTAGTCGCCATAGATAATATCGTGCGGCTGATAATGCTGCATATTGATGACTAAATGGCTAACTAAATCGAGAGGGCGTGAAGGTTCTTGAAAGCGGAATGCCGACTCCAACACTGCTTGTTTCTCTAGGTAGCGCCACTCATTCATTCCGTCTTGTTTGATCATGGTTAGATATTGAAAGACAGCTTGAATGATGTCATCAACGTGGTCTACCCCTACTGGTGTGAGTGTACAACTGACCGTAAAATCACGATAGTTGCTGCCACTTGCCCCGCCGCCGGCTGATAGGGAAGTGATCCAGCCTTTGCTTTTCAGTTGCAGCATCAAGCTCCCTTCGCCTTCGTAACCTAACAAATGAGCGAAATAAGAGAGAGGCTTCACGCCGTAGTGTTTATCCATTCCCGGCATAGGGAAGGTGAGAATGAGTTTGCGAAACTCTTTGATGGGCTCAATTTGAACCAAAATTCCGGTGCTGTCTTCAGTCCCAATCGGTACGTTAATCGATTTACCACTTAATTGATGATTAGGGATGTCAGCGAACATGGCTTCTACCCAAGCTTGCTGCTCATCAAGAGATTGAGGCCCAAACAACGTCAGCGTCATAAGATCGGCTGAATATTGAGAATGATGAAACTCGACAATTTCATCACGAATAGACTGACCATCTCGGTCGCCAAGCGTATCTAAATTGCCGACAGAGAATTTTGAAAATGGATGTTCTGGATTGATGACTTCTTTGTTGACTTGATACAAGCGACGCGAGTCGTCATTCAATTTCAGCTTGTACTCAGAGTCGACCGCTTGGCGCTCTTTATCTAATGCTTCTTCGTTAAACAGTGGCGCGGTAAAGAATTGGCTAAAGCGATCCAGTGCGTTTTCAAATGCACTTGGAGTGACATCGAAAAAGAAACAGGTGTGCTCCGTTCCTGTCCACGCGTTATTCGTTCCACCATGTTGGCTAATATAACTTTGAAACTCGCCCACTTTAGGGTATTTTTCCGTACCCAAAAAAAGCATGTGTTCTAGATAGTGAGCCAGACCTTGACGATCAACTGGGTCGTCGAAGTGTCCAACGTTCACAGCTAGGGCGGCTGCCGACTGTTGAGCTGTATCAGAATGAATCAGCAATACGCGCAAGCCATTACTCAAAGTAAGGTAGCGGTATTGGTTTGAATCGTTTGGACTTAGGTGCACGATGCGTCTCCAGATTTCGCATTACATTAATTATGAACCCCAAAGGGGGTAGCGCAAATGTTGCGTTCGACAAATACTGCTTGCCGCATTTTTGTTATTCGTAAGAGTACTGCATTGGGCCCATCGCTTTTGCGTATGGGGTAGAGCTGTTTGAAGGAATGCACTGAGTTCATTACTTCATCGTAGAATGTGATGAACTGAGTATATTCTTTTTAATAGATTGTTAAGAAAGTCGCTATCTTTAGCAAGCGAATTGGTATAATGAACAGATAATTATATCAGTATTTTTGTTTCGTCATTATTAAAATTAGCCCCGATTATCTATAAAGATAGCAGTCAACCTTTTGGTAGCGTTAGCTATCCCTAGGAAATAACATGAAAATATTCATCATGCGTCATGGCGAAGCTGAGCATTTCGCAGATTCAGACGCAGCAAGAGAACTGACCCAAAGAGGCAGAACCGAGTCAGAGGCTGTTGCACGAGCTTGTGCTGAGCAAGGTTTTGCTCAATTTGACAAAGTGTTGGTGAGCCCGTACATCCGTGCTCAGCAAACCTGGCAAGAAATCAGTACGTTTTTCTCGACAAAAAGCATCGAGACCAGTGACGACATCACACCATACGGTCAATCGGATTGCGTGTTTGATTTTGCGAACGCGCTCATTGAAGTCGAGAAACTAGAGTCTCTATTGTTTGTTTCTCATTTGCCGTTAGTTGGTTATTTGACGTCTGAGTTTGTGAAAGAGATGACGCCTCCAATGTTCCCAACTTCTGGTTTAGTGTGCATCGAATACGAACCACAAACACAGCGTGGTGAGGTGCTTTGGCATATTACGCCTTAAGCATCTAAGTCATCGTTATCTAAAGATAAATCGACCTCTCACAATAGACAGACATCTAAAATGAGCATTTAAAAATTAGATATAGATAAACAAAAGGCAGGAATATCCTGCCTTTCTTATTCTTAGAGTGTATGTGTTACTTCTCTGGAATAGAGAGCAAAACCAGCAGCGCGCCGTCACCGCCAAATTCTAACGGTGCTTGGTGGAAGGCCATCACATCAGGGTGCTGAGCCAGCCAAAGTGGGGCTTTTTGCTTCAGAATGTGTTTACCAATACCGTGTTGAACACACGCACAGTGAATTTCGTTTTTTACGCAATAGGCGATCATGGCACCAAGTTCGCGTTTAGCTTCTTGCTGTGTCATGCCGTGCATATCGAGGAAAACGTCAGGCACGTAGACACCGCGACGCAGACGTTTCACTTCATAAGTAGAAACATCATCACGAGCATAGCGAGTTGGGCCTTCTTCGTTTAATCGAGGCACAAACTCATCGGAAAAGTAAAACTCAGAATCACTCGCTTCTCGGTTTGAGCGTTTGATTTCTTTTTGCTTAGTATTTTTTTTTGGTTGCTGGATTATGGTATCCTGTCGCAACTTTTTTACGCCCTGTACTGCTTCCTTAAACAAGGCGAAATCGTCATCATGTTCGGTGTCTTTTTTGCTCATTAGGTAAACAATTTCATTAATAAACTTTATTGGCAGTATTGTAGCGCTTTTCGGAGGCAATTTTGGATAAGATTTTTGTAGAAGAGGCGGTATCGGAACTGCATACCCTTCAAGATATGATTCGTTGGACGGTTAGCCGCTTTAATGCAGCTAACCTGTTTTACGGTCATGGTACTGATAACGCGTGGGATGAAGCCGTTCAGCTTATCCTGCCAACCTTATACTTGCCGATCGATGTGCCTCCGCATGTATTGAACTCTCGCCTAACTACAAGTGAGCGTCTACGCATTGTTGAGCGAGTAGTAAAACGCATTAACGAGCGTACGCCAACGGCTTACTTAACAAACAAAGCGTGGTTCTGTGGTCTTGAGTTCTTCGTTGACGAGCGTGTTCTTGTGCCACGTTCTCCAATTGGTGAATTGATTCAAGCGGAATTCCAACCTTGGCTGGTGGAAGAGCCAACTCGAATCATGGATCTATGTACGGGCAGTGGCTGTATTGCGATTGCATGTGCGCACGCATTCCCTGAAGCAGAAGTTGACGCGATTGATATCTCAGCGGACGCGCTTCAAGTTGCAGAACAAAACATTCAAGATCACGGCATGGAACAACAAGTGTTCCCAATCCGTTCGGATCTGTTCCGCGATCTGCCAAAAGAAAAATACAACCTCATCGTGTCTAACCCACCTTATGTGGATGAAGAAGACATGAACAGCCTGCCACAAGAGTTCACACATGAACCTGAGCTAGGTTTGGCTGCGGGTACAGATGGCCTGAAATTGGTTCGCCGTATTCTTGCGAACGCGCCAGACTACCTAACTGATGACGGTATCTTGATCTGTGAAGTGGGCAACTCAATGATCCATATGATGGACCAGTACCCACAAATTCCATTCACTTGGATTGAGTTTGAAAACGGTGGCCACGGCGTATTTATGCTGACTCGTGCGCAACTGGTTGATTGTGCAGAAGAGTTCAAACTGTACAAAGACTAATCCGTCTTTCCAAAAAACCTTAAAACACCGAGCCTGATGCTCGGTGTTTTTTTATGCATAACTCATCGATATTAACTCTTTACATCAAAACGTAATAAAGCCACTATGAATCCACGAAGAATTGGAAAGCAGTTGCGCTCAATCAGAGAGCGTGGCGACAATAACTTGAGGAAGTAATGGCAGGAAACAGTATCGGACAACATTTTCGAGTGACAACATTCGGAGAAAGTCACGGTATCGCACTGGGATGTATCGTAGACGGATGTCCTCCGGGATTAGAAATTACAGAAGCAGATCTGCAAACGGATCTCGACCGTCGTCGTCCTGGCACATCACGTTACACCACACAGCGTCGTGAACCGGACGAAGTTAAAATTCTTTCTGGCGTGTTTGAAGGCAAAACCACAGGCACATCAATCGGTCTGTTGATCGAAAACACCGATCAACGTTCAAAAGATTACTCAGACATCAAAGATAAGTTCCGCCCGGGACATGCTGATTACACTTACCACCAAAAATATGGCATTCGTGACTATCGTGGCGGCGGCCGTTCGTCAGCCCGTGAAACTGCGATGCGTGTGGCTGCAGGTGCAATCGCGAAGAAATATCTGAAAGATGAATTTGGCGTAGAAATCCGCGCTTACTTGTCACAAATGGGCGATGTTTCTATTGATAAAGTCGACTGGGACGAAATTGAAAACAACGCATTCTTCTGCCCAGATGCAGACAAAGTGGAAGCGTTTGATCAACTGATCCGCGACCTAAAAAAAGAAGGCGATTCAATTGGTGCGAAAATTCAGGTTGTTGCAACCAACGTACCTGTTGGCCTTGGTGAACCAGTGTTTGACCGCTTGGATGCAGACATTGCGCACGCGCTAATGAGCATCAACGCGGTGAAGGGTGTCGAAATCGGTGATGGTTTTGATGTCGTAAACCAAAAAGGCAGTCAGCACCGTGACCCACTTTCTCCGCAAGGTTTTGGTAGCAACCATGCTGGTGGCATCCTTGGTGGTATCTCAACAGGTCAAGACATCGTTGCGAATATTGCACTTAAGCCAACATCAAGCATCACGGTTCCGGGTGACACGATCACTAAAGAAGGTGAACCCACTCAGCTCATCACGAAAGGTCGTCACGACCCATGTGTCGGCATTCGTGCTGTGCCTATTGCTGAAGCCATGCTGGCGATTGTTGTGATGGATCACTTACTGCGTCATCGTGGGCAAAACCACGGCGTAACGACAGAAACACCAAAGATTTAAGTTTGGTGCTCTAAATACAAAAAAAGGTTGCTCATGGAGCAACCTTTTCTTTTTTGTTCTTTTTCTTAACTTAGTGGAGCGAGCTTTCGGTTTCCAACTGGAAAGAAGGCAAACGCCACTTAAATCGAACCGCTGCCATACGAAGTACGTAACCCACAACAAGGGTAACAATGGTTGCTGTTACGTCTGGCACGCTGAATTCCAGTAACGCAAGGTAAAGGCCGGATGCAATCAACGCGATAGAAGCGTATAGCTCCTCATGCAGTACCAACGGAGTTTGGCGACAGATCAAATCGCGAAGTAAGCCACCAAATACGCCAGTCACCAATGCAGACACCATACAGATGCCTGGGTGCAAGCCCATGCCCATCGCGATCTTGGTACCGATGATGCTAAATACAATCAAACCCAGTGCATCAAGACGAATGAACAAGCCTTTTAGTTTGATCACCCATTTCGCGAGGCCAGTCGTTAGTACGCCAGCAACACAGGTGATAGCCAGAAATTCAGGATTCTTGACCCAACCAAGAGGATAGTGGCCCAATAAAATGTCACGCACTGTGCCGCCGCCAATGGCTGTCGCACTCGCTACCAACATAACGCCAAACCAGTCCATTTTTCTTCTACCAGCGCTTAACGCACCTGTCATGGCTTCAGCCGTGATACCAATGATATACAACACACTTAGCAACATAGGGGAACACTCAAAGTAAAAAGTTACCGTTTATCCATTACAAAATGGTTAGGGCAGTAACAACACTTACAAACGGCTTAATCAGTCTTAAAAAGTGATTAAAACCAGCAACATGCTCATAATCAAACTGCTTGAAAAACAGCAATTTGAGTGGCACCAAAATAAGGCGAGAGTGTATTAGTAAATGAGTACGCTGACGAATGAGAAATTGTATTGAGAAAGGTCGGTTCAGATAAATTCAACTAATAACCAAAACTGTGGGATGCCTTTACCTTATTTGCAAAAACAGCGACAATGCGCAGCGCATGTCAATTTGAAGTACAGACTCGACGATGACCCACGAATACCAAGATCTAATCACCATTTTCAATGACACTTTTCTTGAGCAATTCAACACCACGCTAGAGCTTGGTGGTGATGAGCCTATTTATCTGCCAGCTGATGATGAGCATCCTCACCATCGTATTATTTTTGCTCGAGGTTTTTACGCTTCTGCTCTGCACGAAATCGCGCACTGGTGTGTCGCTGGTCCTGAACGTCGTCTAATGGAAGATTTTGGCTACTGGTATGAGCCAGATGGACGCACCGAAGCCGTACAGGCTGAGTTCGAAAAAGTAGAAATTCGCCCTCAAGCTTACGAATGGATTCTTGCCACGAGTGCTGGCTTCCCTTTTACGGTCAGTTGTGACAATCTACACGGCGATTTTGAACCAGATAGGCTTGGCTTTATGCAAAAAGTGCATAAAGAAGTATTAGGTATTTTGGAAGCAGGTTTGCCACCGCGAGTGAAAATGCTTTCGGACGCCTTACGTGCGTTTTACCAAACTAAGCCGCTGGAAGCGTCTGATTTTAGCGTTAAGTAACCCAAATAACCTCAGAGAAACTCCATGATTATTGAATTTGAAGAAAAACTACTAGAACTGATTGATGCTCGTATTGAAAACGCATCTGATGATGAACTGTTTGCTGGTGGTTATCTACGTGGTCACATCTCTCTGTCTGCCGCATCTTGTGAAGAAGACGGCATCAACGATGTTGAAGAGCTAAAATCTCGTATCGCGAACAGCCTAGAAGAAGCTCGTGCAGAACTGACGCCTGCGGATCGCGTGATTGTTAGTGATCTATGGCAAGAGCTACAATCACAAGCATAATATCTACGAATTGCTGTAAATGAGTGCTCAGTGTAGCTGAATGAAAGCCTGTTAACCTTGTTGTGACTATTTTTTCAACGGGTTATATCAAACGTCACCTTATTCTAGGCGTGCTTCTTGGCTATTTCTGAGCATATCTTTTCTATCGTTATCCCGCCTTTTAGTTGAAATCAACTCCTTCGAAATATTCGAATCTCTCCTTAAGATTTTTGTGGTTGTTGCCAGCCTGTTTAACTTTTATTCTGCAAAGCATAAAACGTGAACAAAGGAATATAACCATGAAAATTGTTGCATTCGGTGCATCTACCAGCTCAACCTCAATCAACAAAACGCTTGCTACTTACGCCGCTCAACAAGTAGAAGGCGCGCAAGTGAACGTGTTGGATTTAAACAACTACAACGTTCCAATGTTTAGTGAAGACAAAGAGAAAGAAATCGGCCAAGCGGAAGGCGCAATCGCTTTTTTACGCGAGCTAGAGCAAGCTGATGCCATCGTTGTATCATTTGCAGAGCACAACGGTTCTTACGCTGCGGCTTACAAAAACTTGTTCGATTGGGCAACGCGTATCGAGCGCAATGTGTTCCAAAATAAACCGGTAGTTTACCTTGCTACGTCACCGGGCCCTGGTGGTGCACAAAGCGTGCTAGCGGCGGCAACGGGTTCAGCGCCATTTTTTGGATCGGACGTTAAAGCGTCGGTTTCAGTACCAAGTTTTTACGAGAACTTTGACTTGGAGTCGGGTGAGATTGTAAATCAAGAAATTGCAGAGCAAGTGAAACAAGCCGTCGCGTTGCTCAAGTAATACGCCATTAAAAAAGAGATTCCTGATGCGTGATTTCGCGGGCTTGGGAATCTCTTATTCGTTATCTACTTAATATCCATGTAGTTGTCTGTTTGGTGCCGATTTAAAGCTCGGTAATCGCTTTACCTTTACGTAATTTGCGTACCCACATACGGCTTGGGTGAAGTTCTGTCAGCACATCGACAGGGAGTGGCAGCGGGTCCCCACAGATTTGCGAGGCCAACACTTCTGCCAACAGAGGCGCAGAGCTTAGACCTCGAGAGCCTAAACCTAAGAAGCTGAAAAGGTTAGGGAATTGGTGAATCGCTTCAACCTCTTCTTCTGGTTTATTTTGCAAATCTGCATATTGCGTTTTGATTGTTTCGAAATCACCTACGTTCCCAACAAATGGCAGATGGTCTCGACTCACGCAACGAATACCTTGGCGTGACAAATTGCCCGATGTATCCACTTCTTTGGTCCATTCCTGATTTGGAATGCATTTGACCAACTTTTCTACGTTTTCTCGTTGTGCGTTTTCATCAAACTCATAGTCTAAATGACTGCGATCGTAACTGGCACCAATGCAAAGGTGTTGGTTATTTGGGTTAACAGGCGTCATGTAACCGTCGTAACACAGTACAGTTTTGAGTTTAGATAGGGTTTTCGTTGCTGGCGCGTGACTCACTTGTCCTTTTACTTGCCCCATCGGCAAGGCTTCAGTTTGGCTTAGTGTTTGGAACTCGTTGCCGTTAGCAACTACAACGGTTGAATGTTCGAAGTTCTGGCCGTTCGCTTTTAATGTCCAAAGCTCACGCGCTTCGTCCCAAGTTAGTGACTCGACTTGATGCTCGAACTTCGCTTCAAAAAGAACGGTTTTTTCTAGTTGAGTAATCAGCCCGCGAGTTAATTCAGCAGGGCACAACCAACCTCCCATTGGGTAATGAACCGATGCCATATCGATGGGTAAGCCGATTGTCTCTGCCGTTTCTTCTGCAGACAATTTACGAATGAGCTCTGGAGAGAAGTTTCCCTCAAGCATTTTCTCTAGTTTGTCTGTGGATTTGTCATCCCACATCAATTGAGTTACACCACACCAATCATGGTCAAAATCGATTTCTTGCGCTGCTTGCTCGACAAATTGACGTGCGAACAAAAATGCTGGCGCAAACACACGAGATACACCTGTATGCGGGCCATTAAGCAGAGGATAAACGGCACCTTGACGGTTGCCAGAAGCCCCTTCGGCTGGTTGAGTGTCTTTGCAGTAAAGCGTGACGTTTTGGCCACGACGAACCAACGTTTTCGCTAACGCCGCGCTGGCAATACCGCCTCCGATTATGGCAATCGAATCAAGATTGCTGGAGGCCGTGCGATTGAACCACGCAAGATGGTTCGAGTGCTTTTCGCGTTGTTCCATCGAGCCTGCGATCATTTCACGCTTGGTGCCAAAGCCTTTGACTTTTTTCATTGCAAAGCCAGCTTCGTTCAATCCTCGACGCACAAAGCCCGCTGCGGTAAAAGTGGCAACTGTACAGTCTTGCTTGGCCAACTTAGCCATGTTGTTGAACAGATTTTGGTTCCACATTTCTGGGTTTTTACTTGGCGCGAATCCATCTAAAAACCAAGCGTCAATCAAACCTTGTTCGTTGTATGGGACTTGCGGCATGCAGTCTTTGATGTCGCCAAACCAAAGGTCGAGTGTAATTGCGCCATCTTCAAGCACAATTCGGTGACACTCAGGTACGGCAGCAGGGTAGTGCTTTTGCAGCTTTTCTGCATACTCAGCCAACTCCGGCCAAGCTTCGTGTGCTTTTTTCAAATCCGCTAGGCTTAGCGGGTATTTTTCAAAACTAATGAAGTGCAGCTCTTTTAGCGCTGCATCTGGGTGGTTGCGACGAAATTCATTAAACCATTGCCATACAGCAAGAAAGTTCAGTCCCGTGCCAAATCCGGTTTCACCAATAACAAAGCGTCTTTGGTCAAATTCCTGCCATCTTTCTGGGAGATGATTTTGTTTGAGGAAAACGTAGCGTGTCTCTTCAAGACCGTTTACGTTAGAAAAGTAAACATCATCAAATTGGTCAGAAACCGGCGTGCCAGCTTCGTTCCAACCAAGTTCAGCATTTTTAATTGAAGTCATAATGGTGCAAATTTGTGATTTGGCGCGGTAAGAATGGGGCGATTGTACGAATTTATGGGAAAGCTGACCACTTTTGTTGACTATCTTAGTTATCATCTAGCGGATTTTTGAATTATAGGAATGTCATAATGAAACGAGTCGTAATCACCGGTATGGGTATTGTTTCAAGTATCGGTAACAACGTCGAAGAAGTTCTAGCGTCTCTTAAAGCGGGCAAATCTGGCATCACTGCGTCTGAGCAGTTCAAAGAACACGGTCTTCGTTCGCAAGTTTGGGGTGATCTAAAGATCAACCCTGCGGAGCATATTGACCGTAAACAGATGCGCTTTATGGGTGATGCGGCTGCTTATGCATACCTATCAATGCAGCAGGCGATTGAAGACGCAGGTCTAACTGAAGAACAAGTTTCAAACGATCGTACAGGTATCGTTGCTGGTTCTGGTGGTGCTTCTGCATTAAACCAAACAGTAGCAACCGATATTATGCGCGAGAAAGGCGTAAAACGCGTAGGCCCTTACATGGTTCCTCGTACTATGTCTTCTACCGTATCAGCATGTCTTGCGACACCATTTAAAATTCGTGGTGTGAACTACTCAATGAGTTCAGCTTGTGCGACATCTGCACACTGTATCGGCCACGCAATGGAGCTTATCCAACTTGGCAAACAAGACATCGTGTTTGCAGGTGGTGGTGAAGAGCTAGACTGGTCTCAAACGATGATGTTTGATGCGATGGGCGCACTATCAACTAAATACAACGATACGCCAGAAAAAGCGTCTCGTACTTACGATGCAGACCGTGACGGTTTTGTTATCTCTGGCGGCGGCGGCATGCTGGTTATCGAAGAACTTGAGCACGCTCTAGCACGTGGCGCGAAAATCTACGGCGAAATCGTAGGCTACGGTGCGACTTCTGATGGCTACGACATGGTAGCACCTTCAGGTGAAGGCGCAGTGCGTTGTATGAAGATGGCAATGCAAGACGTTGACAGCATTGATTACGTTAACACTCACGGTACGTCTACTCCAGTTGGCGACGTGAAAGAGCTAGGCGCAATCCAAGAGTTATTTGGCGACAACAGCCCAGCAATCTCTGCAACAAAAGCGATGACAGGTCATGCTCTAGGTGCGGCTGGTGTTCACGAAGCGATTTACTCGACTCTAATGCTAGACAACAACTTCATCGCGCCAAGCATCAATATTGAAAACTTGGATGAAGCGGCAAAAGGTCTGGATATCGTGACAGAAGCTCGCGACGCAGAGCTAACGACAGTCATGTCAAACAGCTTTGGCTTCGGTGGTACCAACGCAACATTGGTTATCAAAAAATACCAAGCGTAATCAACACCAAAGCTAACTGAATTTGTTGGTGTTGTTTATTGTGATGTGAACGCCAATAAACCAGTTTCCAGAGCTTGATCAGTCAAACTGATCGAACAGACGCAGACTCTATCCCAAGGAGAGCGGGATAGGATCCTTTTGTTCTGGAACTTTGCCCGGCTAATTTAGCCGGGCTTTTTCTTTTCTCATCATTCCGTTTTTTCGTGTTACTCATGTACTTTCCCTGTTGGGAAGTCCGTGATGCCGATTGTTGCTACCTCGACAAACCAAGCTATTCTCCGCTTTGAGGTTTATTGGGTTTATATCTTGAGATTTTTCCCGAAAAGGGCACAATCGCCATAGCTTCGCTTTTTGCGAATAAACAAACTCATAAAATGGATCTTAAAAACGCTGGCGCTATGAAAATTATTGTTGATGAAAACATGCCGTACGCTGAAGAGCTATTCAGCCAACTTGGTGAAGTGATTCTAAAACCGGGTCGTACCCTGACTGCTGATGACCTTATTGATATCGATGCTCTGATGATTCGATCGGTAACCAAAGTAAACGCTGAACTGATCAGCAAAGCGAACAAGCTCAAGTTTGTTGGTACGGCGACAGCGGGTATGGATCACGTCGACCAAGCTCTTTTGAAAGAAAAGGGCATTTTCTTTACTGCAGCACCAGGTTGTAACAAAGTTGGCGTTGCAGAGTACGCATTTAGCGTCATGATGGTACTCGCGCAGCAACAAGGTTTTTCGGTCTTTGATAAAACCGTAGGTATTATTGGTGCGGGCCAAGTGGGTAGCTATCTAGAGAAGTGCTTGAAAGGCATGGGCATCAACGTCCTTATCAACGACCCATTCAAGCAAGAGGCGGGGGATCCTCGCAGCTTTACCCCGTTAGCTGAGCTTATCGAACAATCAGACATCATCACACTACACACGCCAATCACTAAAGACGGGCCGTACCCAACGCATCATTTGATTGACGAGAAAGTACTGAACGGTCTTCGTGGTGATCAAATTCTTATCAATGCGGCGCGTGGCCCTGTGGTTGATAACCAAGCATTGAAGCAACGTTTAATGAAACAAGATGGTTTCACTGCAGCATTGGATGTCTTCGAATTTGAACCAGAGGTTGATATGGAGCTTCTGCCTCTGCTAGCATTCGCAACCCCTCACGTTGCAGGCTATGGTCTGGAAGGGAAAGCTCGCGGTACGACAATGATTTTCAATAGCTACTGTGAGTTCTTAAATAACGAATTACGTGCGCATGCCAGCGATTTACTGCCAACTGCGCCTGTTCCAACGATGATGTTGGACAGAGCATGGGATGAAGCAACACTGCATAACATCACACAGTTAATCTATGATGTGCGTAAAGATGACGCTCTTTTCCGTCGTGAAATCAGTAAGCCAGGTGCGTTTGACCTGATGCGTAAAAACTACTGGGATCGCCGCGAATACAGCGCTGTCACGCTAGTGGGAAATGAAACATGCAACCTTGCACCACTAGCAGAACTAGGTTTTCAGATTGAGGTAAGTCAATGAGCCAGCAATACAATGTTGCCATTTTGGGTGCGACCGGTGCGGTCGGTGAAACAATTTTAGAAGTGCTTCAAGAGCGCAAGTTCCCAGTCGGTGAACTGTTCCTATTGGCAAGTGAGCGTAGCGAAGGCAAGACTTACCGTTTCAATGGTAAAACCGTACGCGTACAAAACGTAGAAGAGTTTGATTGGTCTCAAGCGCACATCGCTCTGTTCTCGGCTGGTGGCGATCTATCTGCAAAATGGGCGCCAATCGCAGCTGATGAAGGTGTGATTGTTATCGACAACACGTCACACTTCCGTTACGAGTACGACATTCCTCTTGTTGTGCCTGAAGTAAACCCTGAAGCGATTGCTGAGTTCCGTAACCGTAACATCATCGCCAACCCAAACTGTTCGACTATCCAAATGTTAGTCGCACTTAAACCAATCCACGATGCAGTCGGTATTGAGCGTATCAACGTTTCAACTTATCAATCGGTATCAGGTGCAGGTAAGGCGGGCATTGATGAGTTGGCTGGTCAAACCGCTAAGTTGCTAAATGGTCTGCCAGCTGACAAGAAGCAGTTCTCACAACAGATCGCGTTTAACTGTATTCCACAAATCGATCAGATGATGGAAAACGGCTACACCAAAGAAGAAATGAAAATGGTGTGGGAAACTCAGAAAATCTTTAACGATCCTTCAATCACCGTAAACCCAACGTGTGTTCGTGTGCCGGTGTTCTACGGCCACGCAGAAGCGGTTCACGTTGAAACTCGTTCACCAATCGACGCGCAAGAAGTAATTAACCTTCTTGAGCAAACCGAAGGTGTAGAAGTATTCCACGGTGACGATTTCCCAACACAAGTTCGTGATGCGGGCGGTAAAGATCACGTAATGGTTGGCCGCATTCGCAACGATATTAGCCACCACAGCGGCGTAAACCTATGGGTTGTAGCTGACAACGTGCGCAAAGGTGCAGCAACGAACGCTGTACAAATCGCCGAAGTACTGATCCGCGATTACTACTAAGTTAGTGGTATAAGAACCGTAAAGCCTCGCATTAAGCGAGGCTTTTTTGTTCGAACGATGTAAATTTGTGTGAGATTAGTACGAATATGGCGAGAGCCACACATTTTTTACCCCCAAAGCTATAGTTTTGCGTGGTATATCCGATATATTTAACCGATCACCATTTCAAATTGTTTCTAGCACAAAACTGAGCCTTCTATGCGTCAAAATTATAAGCGTTTGTTAGCAGCCCTTGTGTTGATGAGCGCGACTCAGACATCGTCAGTGGTTCAAGCCGAAGGGATTCGTCTCGTTGGGCCGTCTGGTGAAGTGCAATCATCTCCGAGCTATGCTGAAGAGATCGAACGAGCATTACCTACTCCACCTGAGAATACTCAGCCTTCGCGCTTTTTCGGCCCTACAGGTGAAAACCAAACACTGTGGTCGATTGCTTCTGAGCTAAGACCGTCACGTAATGTCTCGGTACAACAAACGCTTCTCGCCATTTATCGAATCAACCCTCAAGCGTTTGACAATCAAAACATCCACGAGCTGATCCCAGGCAGCCGTCTTCGTGTTCCTTCATTAGAGCAAGTTCGCAGTGCGACGACTGAGCAAGCTGTTGCCATTATGAAGGCGCATGAGTTACGACTAAAACAACCCAAGCCAGAAAAGCCAGCTCCAGTTAAACAGATAGAGGTTAAACCTAAACCTGTTGAAGAACCGACTGCGCCAAAACCGCCAGTTGTTACTCCACCAAAACCTGAACCAGTTAAACCTGTTGAAACGACAGCAAACGTGCCACCAGTTTCGACGTCACCGCAAGGTGAAAAGCAGGTTAGTGATCTAAAAGACAAGCTGCAGGGCTCGCAAAGTGAGCTTGAATCACTAGAAGAGAAAAACCATCGTCTGCGCCTCATGCTGTCTCAAGTTCAGAGCGAAGTTGAAACACTCAAAAGCGAGCTTAACGACGAAGAGCGAATTCGTTCGGAAGTGGAAAAACTGTTGGCAGAAGAGCGCCAACGTGTTGCTGAGCAGCAACGCTTGCAGCCAAGTACGATGGATAAGATTCTATCCAATGGTTGGCTAGTCGGACTCGCTGCCCTGATTCCAGGTGCGCTGCTTGCATTGTTGGTTGTCATGCTACTTGGTCGTCGCTCGAAAGCGAAAGAAGAGGAAGCAGCGCAGCAGCAGACACAAGATATCGACCCGCTTGCGGCACCAATTGGTTTAGCTGCCGCTGACCAACTTGATGATGAGCTCAGCCTAGATGATGACTTGTTTGGTGATGATGACTCTGAACCGCTGTTAGAGCAGGATGAGAAAGCTGAGCTTGAAGAGGATGTCTTCGCGAACCTAGATGACGAAGAACTAGACTTCAACTTAGAAGGCGATGACGGCGAAGATCCATTTGCCGGTATCGGCGATGATGGTGATTTAGACGTTGGATTTGACGAGTTTGATTCTTCAACGAGCGGCATTCAAGTCAATGGCGACGAGAAAGCGCTGGGCCTTGAAGAGATGGAACGTGCGCTTGATGAAGTGACGCCAGAACTAGAAGTGCTCGACGAAGACGAAACAGGCTTCGACTTGTCCGACGACGATAACGCTATTTCTGATGATGAATTTGCCAAACTTCTTGCTGATGATGAACCATCGGAAGACCTTTCAAGTGGCAGAGTTGATCAAGCGATGCTGGACGATTTATTCGCAGAACTTGGCGACGATGATTTAGATCTTGACGTTGAAGATACCAAGCCAGAGCCGCAAGTCTCAGACGAGGATTTCTCGGCAGGAGAGGCGTCGGATGACGATATTGATAAGCTATTAGCTCAATACGATCAACCAGCAGAAGAAACATCAAGTGAGCTTGACCCACTTGATGAACTCGAAAGTCTGGCGGGTTTGACTGATGACACCGATATCGATGAAAACAGCACTGAGCTACTCGACGAATTGATCGATTTCGATGAAGACGAAACCGAGGAAGAGTTCGATCCGCTCAACGAATTGGAAGCGCTATCTGATTTTGAGGCTGAAGAAGTAATTGAGGAACTCGACGAAAACAGCGTTGATTTACTCGATGAGTTACTGCAAGACGACGATGATGAGCCCGTTTTAGAAGACGAGACCACGAGCGAGCTTGACCCATTCGATGATTTGATTCGTGAGGATGAGGTAGTCACTGCTGATGAGAGTCAGTTAGACGATGACTTGGTGGCTGATTTTGGTTTTGAAGAGATTGAGCCTCAAACGGAACAAAATAAAGCGCTTGAGCCAGAGGAAGAAAAGCCGCTAACCGCGCAGGTTGAAGAAGACGCCTCAGAGTTAGAATTTGAATCTGGCTTAGATATCGACGCTCTGCTGAGTGA
>NZ_JAPEID010000026.1:0-76555 GCF_028823755.1 Vibrio sp. VP6 | reverse complement strand
ACTCGTGACCTCAACCTTGGCAAGGTTGCGCTCTACCAACTGAGCTAGTGTCGCATCAACAACGTTTCCGCTGTTCAGGGCTGCGAATTATAAGAGCATTTTTTTGTGATGCAAGTCCTTCGTTCAAAAAAACTTTAATTTTTTACTGAACGACGAAAAAGCAAGCAAAACAATCAAGAATGACAACAATTTAGATCGCAGCCTTAACAGTTAGATCTTAAAGATCGTTTCGCGGTAGTACTTTAACTCCGCAATAGATTCACGGATGTCGTCCAACGCTAAGTGTGTGCCCTGTTTAGAGAAACCGTCCAGCACCTCTGGCTTCCAACGACGAGTCAGCTCTTTTAGTGTGCTCACATCTAAGTAACGGTAGTGGAAGTACTCTTCCAATTCAGGCATATGCTTGTACAAGAAACGACGGTCCTGACCGATGCTGTTACCGCAGATTGGCGATACGCCTTTTGGTACCCATTTTTCTAAAAATTCGATGGTCTGTGCTACGGCATCTTGCTCAGAGATTTTGCTGTTCCGAACGCGCTCAACCAAACCGCTAGCTGTGTGCGTGTTGGTGCACCAATCGTCCATTTTAGCTAGCTCTTCTTCTGGCTGATGCACGGCAAGCACTGGCCCTTCAGCTAAAATATTCAGTTCGCTATCCGTGACGATAGAAGCAATTTCGATGATTTTGTGCGTTTCAGGATCAAGTCCTGTCATCTCTAAATCCACCCAAATTAGGTTTTGATCGCTAAAGGACATGGTTACGCCGCCTATTTGTTTATCGATAAAAGAGGTACTATACCTGAAAATACTTGAAACACGATACTCACGAACTTGAGCCGAGAACGAGCTCAATCGCTTGAGTTAACTCACTAAGTAAAACATTGTGGCAAAGAAGAAAAAGTTAACCAAAGGCCAGGTGCGCCGCGTACGCAGCAACCAACAAAAACGCCTAAAAAAGCAAGAAGAGTCCATCCAATGGGATGAGAACATGCTTGGCTCAAGCAAACAGGGTCTAGTGATTACTCGCTTTGGCCAGCACGCTGACATCGAAGATTTAGAAACTGGCGAGGTTCAACGCTGTAACCTACGTCGTGGCATTGAGTCTCTGGTTTCCGGTGACCGAGTGCTCTGGCGTGAAGGTCTTGAATCAATGGCAGGCATCTCAGGTGTTGTTGAAGCCGTAGAGCCACGTACATCAATGCTGACTCGCCCAGACTACTACGACGGCCTCAAACCAGTTGCGGCAAACATCGATCAGATGGTGATTGTCTCGTCTGTCTTGCCTGAGCTATCACTGAACATTATCGACCGTTATTTAGTGGCCGCAGAGACACTCAACATCGCACCATTGTTGGTGCTCAACAAGGTCGATTTGCTTGAGGCAGATGACCGTGCAATGTACGAAGAGTGGCTCAAAGAATACGAGCGAATTGGTTATAAAGTGCTGTTCGTGAGTAAAAATTCTGGTGAAGGCATTAGTGATTTAGAAGTGCAGTTACGCGATCGTATCAACATCTTTGTTGGTCAATCTGGCGTAGGTAAATCGAGTTTGGTTAATGCATTAATGCCTGAACTAGAACAAGAAGTGGAAGAAGGCGCAATTTCTGAAAACTCTGGCTTAGGTCAACACACCACGACAGCAGCACGCCTTTACCACATTCCAACTGGCGGCGATCTTATTGACTCACCAGGGGTTCGCGAATTTGGTCTTTGGCACTTAGAGGCTGAAGAAGTCACCAAAGCGTTCGTTGAGTTCCGCCCATACCTTGGTGGCTGTAAATTCCGAGACTGTAAACACAACGACGACCCTGGCTGTATTCTGCGTGAAGCCGTTGAGAAAGGCGAAGTGAGTGAGGTTCGTTTTGAGAACTACCATCGCATTCTAGAAAGCATGATGGAGAACAAGGCAAACCGCCAATACTCACGCAACAAGAAGGCCGATCTGTAACCAGATTGTCTGAGCGACTGTGTAAGAATTCTTCACCGAATACTGACAAGCACATTAAAGTTCAGTAACATCACGCGCCCAAAGCGCGAATCTAACAGAACAGACAGAAGTATCGGAATTAAAGATGGACAAGATTAAAGTTGGACTGCAGTACTGGATCCCACAACATGGCCTAACTCGCCTAATGGGCAAACTGGCATCAGCCAAAGCTGGTAGTCTAACCACCGCGGTCATTCGCTGGTTTATCAAACAGTACAATGTGAATATGGACGAGGCAAAGCACTCTGATCCTAAGCATTTCAAAACGTTCAACGAGTTTTTTGTTCGTGAGCTCAAGGAAGGCGCACGCCCAATCACTGAAGGTGATGAGATCATTACGCACCCAGCAGATGCTTGTGTGAGCCAATTTGGCCCAATTGAAGATGGTCAACTGATTCAAGCAAAAGGCCACAACTACTCGGCGCAAGAACTGCTTGGTGGTGATGAGAAACTCGCAGAAGAATTCAAAGACGGTTCATTCGCAACGCTATACCTATCGCCTCGCGATTACCACCGTGTACACATGCCATGTGACGGCACATTGCGCCAAATGATTTACGTTCCTGGTGATCTGTTCTCAGTAAACCCTCTGACAGCAGAAAACGTACCGAACCTATTTGCACGTAACGAACGAGTGGTATGTATCTTCGATACCGAATTTGGCCCAATGGCACAAGTTCTGGTTGGTGCAACCATCGTAGGCAGTATCGAGCAAGTTTGGGCAGGCACCATCACGCCACCTCGCGGTAACACGGTCTACAAATGGGATTACCCAGCAGAAGGTGACAAAGCCGTTATCCTGAAAAAAGGCGAAGAAATGGGTCGCTTCAAACTGGGTTCGACTGTGATCAACCTGTTTGCGAAAGACGCGATTGAGTTTGACGTAAGCATGGAAAACGGCCAACCAACCGTAATGGGCACACCTTACGCCCTGAAAAAATAAGCGAAAATCAGTTAAAAGAGCCCTTTATCAAGGGCTCTTTTTTTATTGATGAAAAGCAAAATTCTGTTCGAAATTTAGACTCTCTTCTCCAAACTCATACCTGCCTCTAAGACCCTAAATCCACAATCATTTATCCTGCGCTTAGGATGAATATTTAGAGGGGCAACCAATGCCAAAGATGAATGTCAGCACACTGGCTAAATTGCTGGTGTGTTTTTTAATTCCGCTCGGTGTTTTGATGATGCCGATTGATGCTATTCCCATTGATGATCTCACTTTAATTCAGCATCGCTTGTTGGCCATTTTTCTTCTTGCTGCCCTACTTTGGGTTCTTGAGCCGGTTCCCGTTTTTGCTACGTCCATTCTTATTATCGCTCTCGAACTGATCATGATTTCCGACAAAGGCTTGCATCTGTTTCGCAATCCACCACCAGGGCACGATCTTGGCGAGTTGATCAACTACACCGATATCTTCTCTGCCTTTTCGTCACCAATCATTATTCTTTTTATGGGCGGCTTCGCATTAGCGATTGCCGCCTCTAAGTATGAGCTCGACAACAACCTCGCTCGCGTGCTGCTTAAACCGTTTGGCAACCAGCCCAAATTCATCATGCTCGGGCTGATGTTGATCACCGCGGTATTTTCCATGTTCATGTCCAATACCGCAACAACGGTCATGATGTTAGCGCTACTTGGCCCTATTGTGGCGTCAGCACCGAAAGGTGACTTAGGCATTAAAGCACTGGTTTTGTGTATTCCAATAGCCGCCAATACGGGTGGTATTGCTACGCCAATAGGTACGCCACCGAACGCCATCGCACTGCAATATCTCACTGGAGAAAACACCATCGACTTCCTCTCATGGATGATGATGGGCTTACCTTTTGTCTTAGTGCAATTGACCATCGCTTGGTTCTTATTGCAAAAGCTGTTCCCATCGAGCGAGCCAGAAATGAAACTCAAGTTGGATGGCACTTTCAAAAAGAGCTGGCGCGCAATGGTGGTTTACGTGACCTTCGCCCTCACCATCGTCTTATGGATGACCACCAAAGCTCATGGCATGAATACGTACGTCGTCGCGATTATTCCTCTGGCAGTCTTTACCTTAACGGGCATCATGGGCAAAGAAGAGCTCAAACTGATCAACTGGGACGTATTGTGGTTGGTTGCCGGTGGTATTGCGATTGGCATTGCACTCGATAAAACGGGCTTGGCAGAAGCGCTCGCCCACGCAATTGATTATGAGGCGCTGTCTCCATTTGCGGTGGTGGTCGCACTCTCCATCGTATGTTGGTTGATGGCCAATTTTATGTCGAACACCGCGACCGCGAACTTGTTGATGCCAATTGCCGCAGCTATCGGGGTTTCCATGCCGAGTTTGGCCGCTGTCGGTGGCTTACAAGGCTTACTGGTTGTGGTCGCATTCTCGGCTTCACTGGGCATGATTTTACCTGTCTCCACCCCACCAAACTCATTAGCGTATTCAACTGGCCTGATAGAAAGCAAAGACATGGCGAAAGTCGGACTCATCATTGGCTTAATTGGTCTGTTTATAGTTTACGGCGCTGTGTTGATTCTCTTCTAACGTTCTGGCTCTGTGAGGGGTTATGCCTTCACAGAGCCCCTTCATTCCCATTACCTCGACTTCGTCCCCCTTTGCACACCATGATGAATAGAGATTTAACATTGCATTGCTGAATAAAAATCACACCATGTGCCTCAAGTTTCATCACTAACTGTCGATAAATTCACTAAAGCCTTTCATGTAACGCTCTGTGCTTGAATCGTCTAAACCCTCTGGAGTCACACGTTGTGACACTGATCTTTTTGTCTGTTTATAAAGGTTAGACAATGAGAAATACCATTAAGTTAAAAATCCAGATTGCTATCGCAGTCATTATCGCCATCGTAAGTGGCGTTCAAGCTTGGGTTTCCGTTAATCAAGTACGTACACAATATTAACCCTTTTAATAAATGCAATGTAAAAAAGAGGTTAGCTTACATACAGCCCATTAAACATTCGTTTTATGACCCAGTTCGTGAACCATAAAAAAGTAGCCCATAAAGTATTGAACTTTATTTATGGACTATGATTAAATATGAGCTACCCTTTTATGAACCAACTAGAGATAAACGAATGAGACGTTTTGCTTATTGCCGTGTTAGTACCACTGAACAAACAACAGAGAACCAAACTTTAGCTATTGCTAATGCAGGTTTTGAAGTACAAACAAACAGAGTTGTATCAGAAACGATTAGCGGCAGTGTTAAGGCTATGGATAGACCAGAGTTTTCAAAGTTAGTAGACAGACTAGAAGAGGGTGATTGTCTTATTGTTCTAAAGCTTGACCGTTTAGGGCGTGATGCTATCGACATACAACAAACTGTACAGATGTTCTCTGATATGGGTGTAAGGCTTGTTTGTCTTGATTTACCTGTTACTGACCTTAGTAGTTCAGAAGGGCGTTTGATGCTTCAAATGTTTGGGGCTTTTGCTGAGTTTGAAAGAAACAGAATAAGAGAGCGTACTGCCCAAGGCTTAGAGAGAGCAAAAGCAGAAGGTAAGAAACTAGGACGTCCACCAGCAACAGAAACAAACAGAAGAGTCCAATTAGCCAAAGCTCAAGGCTTAGGACAAAGCGCCACAGCTAGAGCTTTAGGGATTGGTCTAAGCACAGTAAAAAGACACTGGAAAGAGATTCTATAGCTGTTTAACAATTAGGCATTCTGAGAATAATAGCCTTCAAAATGAGCTTTTTAATAGTGAACCTGTCGCTATTGGATAACGACTAAACACGAGTGTAAAAAAATAAGTATGATGATCCTGTATTCACTTTTTACTTTGAAAGGAAAAACATGGCATCTCAAGCATTTATGAAAATCGAAAGCATTGCTCAAGGTTGTCTGACCTCTGGCTGTAACACTTTTTACTCGATGGGTAATAGCTACCAATCTGGTCATGAGGATGAGATTACAGTCCTTGCTTGTAGTCACACGATAGGTTACAGCAATCGAGCAATTCACCAACCGATAGAAATCATTAAAAAAATAGACAAATCCTCTCCAGTGCTCAATCAAGCTTGTACTGATGGGCAAGAGCTTAACTGTACAATCACATATTACCGCCCTACAGACAAAGGCACACAAGAAGCGTTTTATGAGATTAAGCTAACCGGAGCTATGATCCGCTCCATTTCAATGGATATGCCTCATTCTACTGATTTCAATGAGAAAGAGATGCAGGAAATCGTCACTATCGCTTATCGAGATATTCAATGGAGACATATCAGCGCTAACACCGCTGCGTATTCATCTTGGCTTGAACCATTGAAAAAGCTAGCTGAGAAATTTGAATGAGCATTTCAAGAAGAGACTTAGAACGTGATGAAGTACGTAAAGCTGTTGATGGGCTATTGAATACCGCAAATCGCTACAGCATCACACACTTACAGGATCCTCTAATTCGGTACTACTTTAAACGTGAGTACATTTTCTTAGGCAAGTGTTTAGTTGATGACTATGAGAATGGGATACTCGTTGGTGATAAAGTTGTTCGACTAGTGAAGCAAGAACGGCAAAGCCTGAAAGATCAAGCTGCTGATTTAGCCCTATATGGTCTTGGTGTATTTGCAGGGGCGGGACAAGTAGCTACTGGTTATGGTATTTGTACTGCTGAATCTATCTTTTCATTTACTGGTATGTCGTTTTGCGGTGGTGTTGGTGCACCAATGCTATTACATGGGGCTAACAACTTGTACGAAAACTCATACAAGATAGCAGGGAACATACATCAAAACTGGACAGGACGTTATACAGGTGACTTTGAAAATGTAAGTGGTCTACTGAAAGAGGGCTACAGGTTCGGAGCTAAGAATCTAGGGTTAGATGAACGAGACGGTGATGCTGCGTATGCTGTAGCGGATCTTGCTACTAGTGCCTACGGTTTGGTCAACAGTAGAAAGGTGGTTCAGCAATGGTCAAATATGCCAGACTCAAAGCAATTACAGCTGTTTAAGTATTTCAAGACAGATTACGAGAAGGGCGTAAAAGCAATGACTAAGACAGCTTTAGGTAGCGAAGTGATTGGTGGCATAAACACTACAATGACCGCCATAGAACCTTATGTTGAAGATAAGGATAAGGATTAATGTCTATAGTAACATATGTCTCGATTAGCTTGGTTGGTCTACTAATCACTCACATAATCTCAAATCAGTACATGTACGCTCCTAAGTTCAATCAAATGTACTTTTTGTTTTATCTACTGTGCTTAGGTTTATTTGGAGAGCCACATTACAGCTTAGCGTTCAAAAATGAGCCTTCGTTGATTTGGCGCAGTCTATTTGATGTCAAAACCATCGTTATCACAGAAAGCTTTGAAAATGTAGCTTTATTGTTCTTCTTCCTAACTCTACTTACCGTACCGCCCTCCCAATTTAATCGTTTAGAACCAGTCGAGTTATTTGTAAGGAAACACATTAAAAAACTATTTAAGTGATGATCTTGTTAACCTTGGTTGAATGTTTTTATTTTTACAATTCAAGTGGTTGGATCTTATGATACATGTACCATTGTAAAAATTAACCATTTTCTATACGTACCTACCGTGAGTGGACACCTTCACAGAAAAGGGGGAAAGGCTTTTCTGATTTGTCAGTAATGGAAGTTTGACCTATCTGAGTTAGCCACGGTCGGGAAACAAATCGGCTTCTTTGACTCTTAAAGCTACAGCTAGTTGTACTACCTCTGTGTCTAGAACCTGTCTTACACCTGCTTCTATCTTTGCTAGGGTTCCCCTGCTGATGTCCAAACCAATGACATTACAGCGTGCAGATAGCTCTTCTTGAGTTAGTTTTTGTTGCTTCCTTAATGTTCTTATCTGCGAACCAACGATGTTCATCATTGTCATTTTTCAGTCAACTTTCTTTGCTCCGGTTGTAGAGCAAATATTAGTTGCTAGAGTGCCTCAAAATGCTCCGCTCACGGAGCAGATGTTTAACAATGAAAATGAGGATTAAAGAGTGAGAAGTGAATTGAAAAAGGGGGTTAATACACCATCTTTGAAAGTAGGGTTTGATAGTCAATTAACTAAAGGTTGGAAGCTAGTCGCTTTCTTCACTGCGTGCATCTTAATGGTGATTGGCTTTAAGTTTGTGCAGAAAGTTTCCTTTATGTTGTTGGATGATGGCTCAGGGAATTGGATGTTGAGCCAAGGTAGTGTTGGTATAGCTCAATGTATTTATTATGTATTTTGCTTAATCCAGACAACAGACCGTGTTTATGGAGCAAAGAACCCTGAAAGTATAGAAAGTGAATTCTGGAAGTATGTGTACTTATCCGTTCAAAACCTAGCTCTTCTACAGGTAGTATTAACAATCGGTGCTCTTCTTATGTGGTGGTTATGGAGCTAACCAATTAGTGTACATGAACATTTAAGTTCACTGAGAGATGGACATTTTCTAGAGAATAATTCTCACTTCGTGAGGTGAGGTTATCTTCTATTCTTCCTTCTCTCAGTGTCTATCTTTTATATCAATGATCTTATCTCACTTCGTGAGGGATATTCCTTATCCCTGTCCTTCCGATAAGGGGCAATGAAAGAGTTAATACACTGACCAGATCCTATTCTTCATTGGTTCTTTGATAGCTTTCTGGTTCGTCTCATATCTCAAATCTATTGGGTAATCCTCTGTCACTTCTGTTTCTATTGTTATTCTTTTACTTTCATTACAATGGAAGATAGATAGATGATTGAAGGCTTGCTTTAAGATTCTATTGAGCCTAACCCTCGTGTTGAATAGTTCATCAGTGCTTAGCTCTTCTACCTTTACCTCCTCTAAGGGCAAATGAAAGGCATTGACTGTCAGTTGTAACGCTTCAGTGAAGTTTATGTGTACTGTTCTAGCCTTCTCAACTGTTTCCTTAGCTTTTGCTTCTTCTAGCTGCTTAGAAAGCTCTAGAATCAACGTAGAGCGCTTTTGCAACTCTTTGAGTATGAATGGATCACTAAAGGAAGAAGACGCCTCTAGAAGCTCCTCATAAGCTTTACGTTCTGCTTCATATCTTCCTTTTAACTCTGCATGGTAATTAATATCTTTCTGCTTCGACTTATCCACTAACTTAGCATGTTGTTGATGATACATAGGGCTGTTGAACACTTCATAAATGAATCGGTAAATCAACTCCATTCTTATCGGTTTGTTAGTACAATTTTTCTTCTTAAATTCTCTGCAAGTCAGATAATTAAGTGATGGTTGTTTGTTTTCAAAGAACATTGAAGAACCACACAAGCGACATTTAGCTATATGCACCAATGGATTAGGATAAGTAGTTTTCCTTCCCGCGGATTCTGGCGCTGAACGTTCTTTCTTACGTTGTAAAGAGGTGTAGTAGGTTTTTTCATCAATGATTGAAGGGTAGTAGTCCTCGATCACAGTATTCAGTGACTTTCTACCTTGAGAGGGTTCATAATGACCTAAAGCAGCTTTTGAATTTAAAAGCTTGCTAACCGTCGTTATAGCCCAACTACGTCCTTTAGGTGCAGGTATACCGCATTCATTCAAATATCGAACAATCTTAACTAGTCCCCACCCATCAATGGATAATTGGTAGATTTTACGTATGAGTTCTGCATATTCTTCTTTTACTGTGTATGTGCGTTTATCTGAGTTCAAAGTTAACCAAAACGGTGTACTACCGTGACGATTCGTTGAGTTCGGGTTTTGTCTTTTGTTATCCCATGCAGCCTTTAAGCGCTCTGACTTTGTCTTACTTTCATTGTGTGCTCGCTCCATGATAGTCAAAGAGATAATCAAATCTCGACTATCGCTATCACCGTCATAAATACAATGATCCATTAATGTAACAATCTTCACTCCACGACGAAGAATACCTAGCATTTGCTCTAAAGCTGTTTGAACTTTAGCCCTACTCAAACGGTCTAGGCTTTCAACTAATAGATAAGAACCTTCTGGAATCAAACCCTCACTTAATGCTGTTAAAAACTGACCTAGACCACCATCTTCTTGTGCGTTGGCAGAGTGAAAAGCAGATACACCTAAGTCCTGAAAGTTGGTATCTGATAGCGTCAGATTATTATCTTCACAGTATCGTTGAGCTAGTTGTGTTTGCCTACGCAAGCTATCCCCTTGTGCTTGCTGTGCTGATGAAAAACGGATGTAAGAATACGCAATGCTCATAAATACTTACCTTTCTAAATCTCTTGTTTCTTTGATTCTACCTTTAAAAGGTAAATATTACATGCTACTAACTTCACGAAGAAACCACATCCACACTCAACCGAGAAATACAGAATATTTCTGAGTCGACTAACCGTTATATCAGCGATTGGCTCTCAATTCGTAGCGATATGATGTTGGCGAACGAACAAATCATCGCCAGTTCTGATGATGCAGATCGCGAGTTATTGCTGACCAAACGCGCGGGGAAATTTCTCTCGGTTTACGCAGGGTTCTCTGACGGCGCTATTGCCTACGGCGATAAAAGCGAATCATGGCCATCCGATTACGACCCTCGAACTCGCCCTTGGTATCAAGACGCGATGGCACAATCTGGGCTGATCATTACCGAGCCATACCAAGACTTTGATGGTAGTATTGTGGTCAGCTTTGCCAAAGCGTTTAACCAAAACAAACAAGGCGTATTGGCCGCTGACTTGGCCGTCACAGACATCATCAACGAAGTATTGAATATCCAACTGGATAACAACGGCTTCGCGTTTTTGGTGGATGGCAACAATAATCTCGTCGCTTATAAAGATGAAAAGCTCAGCCAGAAACCGCTCACCACGTTAAATCCAGAACTGACTCGCGATAAAATGGCCAACTTGGCACAACACGCGAAGCTAGAAACAATCACGTGGCCAAAACAAGGCGACCAACTGATTTATGTTGCTCAAGTCCCTAACACCGATTGGTCTCTGGGCGTTGTGCAAGACAAACAAATGGCTTTTGCCTCCGTTTCGGAGCAAGTGACCTTTACTGCCATTGCTTCAATCGTGATGTATTTGATCATCGCTGCCATCAGCACTTACGTGATCACTCGCCTACTACGTCCACTGCAAACTTTGTCGGATGCACTCTCTGAACTGTCACAAGGTGAAGGTGATTTGACGCAGCGCATCGAGATTGAACGCATGGATGAAATTGGTGAACTGGCCACGCACGTCAACCAGTTCCTTGCTCAGATGCAATCAATGCTAAAAAACATCGTCGAAAACAGTCAGCAGTTGTCAGAACAAGCACAACAGGCGAACGAACTCTCAGCCATGGCGGCAGGACGCGTTGAGCACCAACAAAATGACGTAAACCAAATTGCTACGGCCATTCATGAAATGTCGGCAACCGCTGCAGAAGTCGCAAGTCATGCAGAATTGACTGCAAGTGCATCCCAAAACTCCGCATCTGCGTGTGTGGAAGGTCAAAGCGTTATTCAGAAAAACCGTGAAGCAATTGTGTCGCTTGCTGAGCAAGTGAGTGATGCGGCAAATGTAATTTCTGAACTGGAAGCGAACACCCAAAGCATCAACCAAATCCTGTCTACGATTCAAGGCATTGCTGAGCAAACCAACCTGCTCGCTCTCAATGCGGCAATCGAAGCAGCACGCGCGGGTGAACAAGGACGCGGATTTGCCGTGGTAGCGGATGAAGTACGTGTACTTAGCCAACGCACTCATGGCTCAACAGAAGAAATCCGTACCATGATTGAAACGCTGCAAAGCAATACCAAGCTTGCCGTAAACAGCATGCAAGCCAGCACTAGCTTGGCAGATACCAGCGTGGATTACGCACAGCAAGCGCACGACAGTCTAACCAGCATCACCAACTCTATCACTGAGATTAATGATATGGCGATGCAGATTGCGAGCGCAGCAGAAGAGCAGCGAGCGGTAAGTGAAGACATCAGCCGCAATACTCAAGGTATCAAAGACGATGCAGATGTCATTGCTGAGCAATCACTGAAAAGCAGTGAAGGCGCACGCAGAATGTTCAACACAGCGAACACCATGCGAGAAAACATCAGTCGCTTTAAAGTGTAAACCGCCCCAAAAAAGCAGCTCCCAGAGCTGCTTTTTTATTGATGTTATCTAGCCCTTTAACTTCCCAATAATAAATAAAAAAATGATGGCATTGCTCGTGGCATTTCATGCATATTAAGAGCCCTCAACCCTATTCAACAAGGACGTCTATCAATCATGGGTTACGAATGGCTTGCTCTGTGCGCTGCCTTTTTATGGGCGGTTTCCAGCCTGATTTCGGTTATTCCTGCGCAGCATCTGGGTGCCTTTTCTTACAGTCGTTGGCGGATGGGCTGCACAGCCGTGATTTTGTCGACCATGGCGTGGATAACCGGCGGTTGGCTAAGTGTGTCTTGGGAACACATTACGCCGATGATGGCATCCGGATTGATAGGGATCTTCATTGGCGACACCGCACTGTTTGCTTGTTTGAATCGCATGGGGCCAAGGCAAGCGGGCCTGTTGTTTTCCTGTCATGCCGTGTTTTCCACCATCTTAGGTTATTTCCTGTTTAGCGAAAGCATGACGGCCATTGAACTGCTTGGTTCTGCACTGGTGTTTAGCGGTGTGGTGATGGCGATATTCTTTGGCCGACGCGGACAAACTAACAATGTGCTCGAGGAAATCAAAGGCAACATTTGGGTTGGAGTCTCACTCGGCCTTACCGCTGCAATATGTCAGGCGCTCGGTGGTATTATTGCTAAACCGGTCATGCAAACCAGTGTCGACCCAATCGCTGCATCGGCAATTCGAATGATCAGCGCGTTCGTTGCGCACTGCTTATTACTTATCGTTGGTGTAAAAGTTGCTCGCTCCACCCAACGTATTACTTGGCGTGTTTTTGGCATTACGGCGTTGAATGGCTTTCTCGCAATGGCCGTAGGAATGACGTTAATTCTTTACGCGCTGCGCGAAGGGAACGTAGGCATGGTTGCTCTGCTATCTTCAACCACGCCAATCATGTTGCTACCGCTGCTCTGGGTTTACACTAAACGCCGACCAAACCGATTTGCTTGGTTGGGCGCGGCTCTAGCGGTGATTGGTGCGGGGATTTTAGTTCAGTAATCTTACAAACCAGTCCTTATTACCAGACACAAAAAAGCCCGAGTTTATACTCGGGCTTTTGTCATTCTGAGTCGTCAGTTAATTACTTAACTAGCACATCACCAGACATTTCAGCAGGGATTTCTAGACCCGCTAGAGAAAGCATTGTTGGTGCAAGGTCAGACAGTTTACCGCCTTCTTTGAACTCAACCGCTTTGTCACCTACGTAGATTAGAGGCACTGGTAGGTTAGTGTGTGCAGTGTGAACGCCGCCAGTTTCAGGGTCGATCATCATTTCTGCGTTACCGTGGTCCGCAGTGATCAATAGCTGACCGCCAACTTCTTTGATTGCTTCAACTACTTTGCCTACGCTTTCGTCTAGTGCTTCGATCGCTTTTTCAGCCGCTTCGTAAACACCAGTGTGACCAACCATATCTGCGTTCGGGTAGTTACAGATGATTGTGTCGTACTTACCAGACTTGATAGCCGCAACCAATTTCTCAGTTAGCTCTGGAGAGCTCATTTCTGGTTGTAGGTCGTAAGTTGCTACTTTTGGAGAAGCAACCAATTGACGCTCTTCGCCTTCAAATTCGTTCTCAACACCACCGTTGAAGAAGAAAGTAACGTGCGCGTATTTCTCTGTTTCAGAGATACGTAGCTGAGTTTGACCTTGCTTAGATAGCCATTCACCGTACGTGTTTTCTAGAGACGCTGGTGGGAATGCTGTTGCTAGAGGGATATCTGCCGCGTATTGAGTCAGCATCACGAAGTTGATTGCTGGGAATACTGCGCGCTCAAAACCGTCAAAACCAGGAACGAATGCACGTGTGATTTGACGTGCACGGTCAGCACGGTAGTTCATGAAGATAACCGCATCACCGTCTTGCATGATTGCGTCTTCTTGACCTTCTGCTTTAATCGCCGTTGCTTTCACGAACTCGTCGTTTTCGTCACGAGCGTAAGCCGCTTCAAGACCAGCAACAGCCGTTTCTGCTGTGAATTCAGCTTTAGCTTGGGTTAGTAGATCGTATGCAACTTGTACACGTTCCCAGTTGTTGTCACGGTCCATTGCGTAGTAACGACCAACTAGAGAAGCAACGCGGCCTTTACCTAGTTTCGCGAATAGATCTTGGAAACGTTGTAGCGAGTTTTCTGCACTGCGTGGTGGTGTGTCACGACCGTCTAGGAAACAGTGTAGGTAGATTTTTTCAGCGCCACGAGCTGCCGCCATTTCAACCGCTGCGTAGATGTGATCTTCGTGAGAGTGTACGCCACCTGGAGACATAAGACCCATGATGTGTACTGCTTTTTCTGCTTTCACTGCAGCGTCGATAGCTTCCACTAGAGCAGGAGTTTGTTCGAACTCACCATCAGCAATTGATTTAGTGATACGAGTTAGATCTTGGTATACAACGCGACCTGCGCCAATGTTAGTGTGACCAACTTCTGAGTTACCCATTTGACCATCAGGAAGGCCAACATCCATGCCTGAAGCAGAGATTAGAGTATGTGGGTTGTTCGCAATCAGAGCATCCATTACTGGTGTTTTCGCATTCGCAATTGCGTTACTTGCTGTGTCTTCACGGTAACCGTAACCGTCAAGGATAACTAGAGCCAGTGGCTTCTTAGCTGACATAGTGATGACCTCATCAAATTTAAGTAACTTTTGGCGTAGGGCTTCGCTGCCCTATCTAACCTTGAAACAAAACTAGCGTAATTTTACTACACTTTTTAACCAAAACTGTAGGTTAAGATCAAATAATGTTTGCGATTTAATGTTGCTATCTTACAAGTTAGCGAGCAACCAAGCGTCACCAACAAACGTGTTCCACAAGCATAGTCATTCCCAATACGCTTTGTACACCCAAGCCCACATTCGATGGCACGGCTCTCAACGTTGCCACAAAACTGTCAAAACGGTCTTCTTTTAGAGCGCTCAACATAACTGGCTGAGGATAGGTTCTATTGTTCTCTTTTCTTGGCAAAACAGAAGTCACTTAGACCGATTACTTCGATAGGAAAAAGTGATGAATAAGGATAGGAGAAGGGATGCGATAACAAGGACGTAGCGAGTTTATAGAGATCTCAATTATTCGTTAGAAAATTTTAACCCTCTCGCCTAAGAGGCTTAACCCCGCTATACTCCTGCTTTATTTTTCCGCCAACAGCGTAAGAGCTCAAGACATGCAAGAGTACATTGAATTTTTCCAACAGAACATGATTCTATCTTTGGTTTGGGTAGGTCTTCTTGTCGCATTTATCATGAACATCGTGAAGTCAGCGACGGCAGCATACAAAGAAATCAACGTAAACCAACTGACTCACCTAATGAACCGTGAAAACGGCGTTGTTGTGGATATCCGCACAAAAGATGAGTTCAAAAAAGGTCATATCACCGACTCACTTCACATTTTACCGTCAGACATCAAAGCAGGTAACTTGGGTAGCCTTGAAAACCATAAATCAGACCCAATCATTGTTGTATGCAAGACGGGCCAAACCGCTCAAGAAAGCGCGAACCTTCTAGTAAAAGCGGGCTTTGAAAAAGTTAGCCTACTTAAGAATGGTTTGATTGCATGGAACGAAGCAAACCTACCTTTAGTTCGTGGTAAAAAGTAGGAACGTGGCAAAAACTAAGGTACGCATTTAAACGCGATTTTGCCAAGCCTCGTGGATATAAAACTGAGCAAATAGAAAGCAGTTGAAGCCCTAAGTTGTGACGCTTTGCACGTAATACACGCTTCATCTAGTCAAGGTACATTTGCTCAGTTAGTCTCAGGACAAACCAAATTTCTGAGTTTAGGCGTTTCTAGACTCAACAAATGTTTATTAAGGATTTAAAAATGGCTGAAGCAGCACCTCAAGAAGCACAACAAAACTTCGCAATTCAACGCATCTTCCTAAAAGACGTTTCTTTCGAAGCGCCAAACTCTCCAGTAATCTTCCAAAAAGAATGGAACCCAGACGTTAAACTAGACCTAGACACTCAAAGCCGTGAGCTTGGTGAAGGCGTTTACGAAGTGGTTCTACGTCTAACTGTGACTGTGAAGAACGAAGAAGAAACTGCGTTCCTATGTGAAGTTCAACAAGGTGGTATCTTCACTGCTGAGCAAATGGAAGCTGGTCAACTAGCACATTGCCTAGGTGCATTCTGCCCGAACATCCTATTCCCTTACGCTCGTGAAACTATCTCAAGCCTAGTTGTTAAAGGTACATTCCCTCAGCTGAACCTAGCGCCAGTTAACTTCGACGCGCTATTCATGAACTACCTACAACAGCAAGCTCAACAAGGCGAAGCTCAAGCGTAATTCACGTTTTGTAAGTGACGAGCAGCCATAAGCGCTTTCGTCACCGACTCGAAGAAAATGCACATAGCGTCTACCATCCGATGCAATGTGCATTTTTTATTTCTGACAAAAGTTCCTAGTTCCTAATCCCTAGAGAGCGTAAAATCTGGTGATTATGAACTAGATTCTACTAGTAGAAAGACAATTAGGCGGTAGCATGACACAAGCAAATACAAGCAATGCTTACGGTAAAGACATCGCAATGACTGTAATTGGCGCAGGCTCATACGGTACTTCTCTAGCGATCTCCCTCGCGCGTAATGGTGCGAACGTTGTCCTTTGGGGACACGAGCCAGAGCACATGGCACGCTTAGAGGCGGATCGCGCGAACCACGCATTTTTACCAGGTGTTGATTTCCCAGAAAGCTTGATTATTGAATCGGATTTAGAAAAAGCCGTTCAAGCAAGCCGTGACTTGTTAGTTGTGGTTCCAAGCCATGTCTTTGGCATCGTGCTTAACAGCTGCAAACCGTTCCTGCGTGAAGATTCGCGTATCTGTTGGGCAACCAAAGGTCTTGAACCTGAAACTGGCCGACTACTCAAAGACGTCGCATACGACATCATCGGTGAGAACTACTCGCTGGCCGTTCTATCTGGCCCAACGTTCGCGAAAGAGCTCGCGATGGGTCTACCAACTGCGATTTCCGTTGCCTCTCCAGATGCAGAGTTCGTGGCGGATCTGCAAGAGAAAATCCACTGTAGCAAAACCTTCCGCGTGTACGCGAACAACGACTTCATCGGCATGCAACTTGGCGGTGCAGTGAAAAACGTTATCGCAATTGGCGCAGGTATGTCAGACGGCATCGGTTTTGGTGCAAACGCACGTACTGCGTTAATTACCCGTGGCTTGGCTGAAATGAGCCGCCTTGGCGCTGCACTTGGTGCCAAACCAGAAACCTTCATGGGTATGGCTGGTTTAGGTGACTTGGTTCTTACGTGTACTGACAACCAGTCACGTAACCGCCGCTTTGGTTTAGCTCTCGGTCAAGGTAAAGACGTTGACACGGCACAAGAAGAAATTGGCCAAGTCGTAGAAGGCTACCGCAACACGAAAGAAGTATGGATGCTCTCCCAACGCATGGGCGTTGAGATGCCGATTGTTGACCAAATTTATCAAGTATTGTATCAAGGAAAAGATGCACGCCTGGCAGCGCAAGATTTACTTGCTCGTGACAAAAAAGCCGAAGGAAAGTAGCACTCTACGCACCTTCGCACCTCATCTGAGAAGAATAGAAGTTGTCGGGTCACGGAAGAACCACTCAGGATATTGAGAATGAAACACTGCGAAAAACAAAAAGTCTGGAACAAAATTGTCTCAGAAGCCCGTGAAATGTCAGAGCAAGAGCCTATGTTGGCGAGCTTTTACCACGCTACCATCATCAAGCATGAAAGTTTGTGTGCGGCACTGAGTTACATTTTGGCCAACAAATTAAACACGGCGTCGATGCCAGCAATGGCCGTTCGTGAAGTGGTCGAAGAGGCATTTGCCGCAGACCCTACCATTACGGATTTTGCTGCGTGTGACATTTGTGCGACGGTCAACCGCGACCCTGCTGTTTCCATGTACTCAATGCCATTATTGTATTTGAAAGGTTACCACGCGCTGCAAGGCTATCGCGTGGCAAACTGGTTGTGGAAACAAGGCCGTCATGCCCTCGCGACGTATTTGCAAAACCAAATTTCTGTGGCGTGTCAGGTAGACATTCACCCAGCAGCACGTATTGGTAGCGGCATCATGCTCGACCATGCGACGGGCATCGTGATCGGTGAAACAGCGGTGGTTGATAACGATGTGTCGATCCTGCAAGACGTCACCCTAGGTGGTACAGGTAAAGAGTGCGGCGATCGTCACCCGAAAATCCGTGAAGGCGTGATGATTGGTGCAGGTGCCAAAATTCTTGGTAATATCGAAGTGGGCGAAGGGGCGAAAATCGGCTCTTGCTCCGTAGTATTGCAAGCGGTGCCACCGCACACAACCGTGGCGGGCGTACCCGCGAAAATCGTCGGTCGACCAAAAACAGACAAACCGTCTCTCGATATGGACCAAGGCTTTAACGGTAAATCACAAAGCTTTATCCATGGAGATGGCATTTAACCGTCTTCTGATCCTTTGACAATAATGTGGTAGGTAACTCTCAAGTGCGAAAACAAAATCACCCAGTGCTCCGCTCGGCTATTTTATTAACTTGTGCTTTATCTGCCACCTATCCCCTCTCTTCTTTCGCCGCAAGTCAGCAAGAGCTCAAAGGCGTTTCCAGCGAAATCAATCGCCAAAAGAAGGCGTTAACCTCGCAAGAGAAACAGCTTAACGAGCTGCAAAAATCGCTCAAAGACCAAGAGCTTGGCATTTCTAAGCTGGAGCGAGAAATCAAGCAAACTAAAGCCGACCTTGCTCAAGCAGACAAGAACATCAATAAACTGGAAGAGAAAATCTCCTTGCAAGAAGCCCAGCGCCAAGCACAAGAGGAAGAGCTCAAGCAGTTGCTGCAAACGTATTACGTGACCGAGCGAGCGAAAGCGAATGGGCACTTATTGAATCAAGGCGTAGAAGAAGATCGGATTAGCCAATACTTTCAGCACTTAGCCAAGGCTCGTGCCGAAGTGATTGATGCCATCACCAAAACCACTCAAGAGTTGGCGCACAACAAAAACCAACTTGAGCTAGAGAAAGAGCAGATCGAAACCCTGCTCAAGCAGCAATCAGAAAAGCGTACCGCACTGGCCAGTACGCAGTCGAATCGTAAGCAAACGCTGAACAAAATTCAGAGCAGCATTAAAAACGACAAACGTTACCTTGCTGAGCTACAACGCAATGAAACCCGTCTAAAAGCCGAGATTGCAAAAGCCGCCAAACGAAATGCAGTACCAATGGACGGGCTCGGCAAACAGCGCGGCAAACTACCATGGCCACTCAAAGGCAGTGTGTTACATAACTTCGGTACGCGTCAAACCGGACAAGTAAACTGGAAAGGTATGGTACTTTCCGCTAACTATGGTCAACAAGTTAAAGCGGTTTACCCTGGCACAGTCGTATTTGCAGAGTATTTAAGAGGTTACGGTTTAGTGGTGCTGCTTGATCACGGTAAAGGTGACATGACGCTTTACGGCTACAATCAAGCGTTAACCAAAAAAGAAGGCGATAAAGTCACCGCAGGCGAAGTGATAGCACTCGCTGGTGATACAGGTGGTCAAGACCGACCATCACTGTATTTCGAAATCCGCCGTAATAGTGAAGCACAGAGCCCGAAATCTTGGTTAAAGCGCTGATTATCTAACTTATTTACTTGTAATAAAAACAAAGGAGCCACTCGGCTCCTTTGTTGTATTCATATTTTGGAAAATGCTATGCGTAGTACGTTTCGACCGCATCAATAAATGCATTCACATCTTCTTTGCGTAAGGCATTAATACCCGCAGCTGCCTCTCGCCCACCACCTGTCGGAAACTGCCCACACACGGCAACAGCACCTTGTTTATTGTTCAATGGTGCACGGAGTGAAACTGTGTAAGTACCATCTGCGTTTTCTGTGAGTACCGCATGCGCAGAGTCTGGATTTTGGTTTGCCAGCCAGTTGCCATACACACCGCTGATTCGACGTGATGCGGCCGTGTTTGGTAGCTCAAACAACTTCAATGTGTCGCTTTCATGTGTGGCTGGTACCGCTTGCGCGGCATCCATGTCTTGTTGGTAAGCCGATTGCAATTGATAGTAAGGCGAGGCTTTATCTTCAATGACTTCGAATGGCGAAATATATTGAACCAACGCTCGGTATAAATCCGCAGGATGGAAATGAAGATCGTCGACTTTCGAGCCATAACCGTTGTAGTTGATTAATGTACCGAGCTCTTTTAACTGCGCTTTTTGCTCGTTATTAAGTCCGGCTTGATCCGCCAGCGCATCCGCTTTAGCAATCAAGTTATCACCGTAAGCAGCGGTGATCGCCCAAGTATGAAAGCGTCCTTCCAGCAACTTATCGACAATCAAAGCGGTACACATATTAGCGTCAAGATCGATGTGGGCATCCAAATTACCGTGTTGAGGAATGTCACCAGCTTTGTGGTGATCGGCGTAAAACACGTGCACGCCTTGAGCCAATGCTTGCTCTAAACCAGCCATGTTCTTTTCCATCGAAATGTCTAACACAGTCAGCTCATCACCCGCTTGCACGTCCACTTTTTCCACCAGCTTAATATCGCGCTTTACGCCGGTAATTAATTGGGAATCGATAGGGTCAGCCAAACGCAGTTGTAGAAGTGCGATGATGCCGTCTGCATCACCATTGAAGATGTCGTAATTCATTGAGCGATAGTTCCTTTATCGAGAGTCAATCCCTTGAACTAATCGAGGGAGATAGTCGTCTTATTGTGCGTAGCAAGTATGACAAGTCAACTCAAGGCGCGACTCGAAAATGAGAGTGACTCTCGAAATATTGAAGCAAGTGACCGATCAGCCCTGCAGTGTGCTGACTGCTTCTTCCAACAGCTGTAGTTGCTCCAAACCTTGTTCAGTCGCGACAGGTTTCACAACATTCAGCATCTGCAGCATCCCCTGCTTCACCATTTGCTCGGTAATGCTGGTTTTCGATGCCATTGCAGATTGGTAAGCTAACCAACCACAAGCGATCAAATGCAGCGTGCACACCAGTGATTTCAACTGCTCTTCATTCACATCCAGCAACTTCAAAGAAACAAACTCCTGCATAATCGCAATGAGGTTGGCTTGCAGCTTCTCTTGCACATCGATGTACTGCTCGTGCAGCTGTTCATCTCGTGACAAGATTTCTGGTAGGTTTGCGTAGAAAAAGCGGTATTTCCACATCAAGGTAAAAATAGAGTCTAGGTAGCTCTTCAGCATAGTCAGGCTCTCTTGTGAGCCTTGAATAGGGGTAAATCTTTCTAAAAGTTCTGCTGAATAAAGCGCAAAGATCTCACGAACGATTTCTTGCTTATTGCGGAAGTGGTAATACAGATTACCAGGGCTAATTTCGATGTGATCGGCAATGTGATTGGTGGTGATGTTGCGCTCACCATGTTGGTTGAACAACTCCAGTGCCGCGTAGACGATTTTGTCGCGCGTTTTCATTGTTATCGTATTCCCTCTTCATTAACGAATCGAGTATAGCGACTTCACCAACCTAGGTCGATAGAGGCTCCAAATACGGTAACATAACAGACCAGTTAAGATGCCAATCGAGTTGGCGACAAGGTCTAACCAAGAGGTTTGTCTGCCGACATAGCCTTGTAGCCACTCAATGACGGCGCTAAATAGCAAAATACCCATCGCCACCGCCCAACGTTGACGCCAACGCCACACGCAAAAGCAACCTAAAAACGCAAAGCCGCTGTACGCCATGGCGTGCTGCATTTTGTCGAGGTACGCAATATTGCCCCAGTCTTGTAGTTCACCTGAACTCAGAGATAAAAAAGCGATCAATATGGCGTAGCTCAAGATGACGAAACGTGCAGCCGTCAAGTTCATTGGATGTCCTTATGCAATTGGAAATGGAAAGGCCGTGACTTGATCAATGTGGTCACAGCCTAGCGCCAGCATGATCAAACGATCGATACCCAGCGCAACCCCTGCACAGTCTGGCAACCCTGCTTCCAGTGCAGAAATCAGATGATAATCGATCGTCTGCGGTTTTAAACCCATTTCGATACGCTTTGCGTTATCTTGTTCAAAGCGCGCTAATTGCTCTTTCGGATTGTCCAGTTCATGGAATCCGTTCGCCAACTCTATCCCCTTAAAGTACACTTCAAAACGATCCGCGACGCGATGATCTTGAGGATTGATTTTTGCGAGCGCCGCCTGTGACGCAGGGAAGTCGTACACAAAAGCCGGCACATCCTGACCAATTTTGTTTTCTACTCCCACGCTAAATAACAGTTGCAGCAACGTATCGCGATCTTCTTCTGGCTCAGCAATGTCACTCAAGCCCAGCTTGCTTGCCGCCGCTTTCAGCTCAGTCATCGAGCCTTCTAGTGGACACACACCCAACACATCAATGAAGGCTTGTTGATACGTCATGCGCTGCGCTGCGCCACACTTCAATACCAGTTGCAACAGGTCATCCATTTCATCCATCAATTTATGATGGTCAAAGCCAACGCGATACCACTCCAACATCGTAAACTCGGGGTTGTGGTATCGACCATTTTCTTCGTTACGAAACGCTTTATTGATTTGATAAATACAACCACTGCCCGCTGCCAAAAGGCGCTTCATATGGAATTCTGGGCTGGTCATAAAGAACAGCTTACTGCCATCAGCGTAACCAGGGCCAACAAACTCGGTTTGAAAAGTATGCAAATGAATGTCCGTCACGGTCGCGTGGCTCATCGCTGGCGTGTCCACTTCCATCACCTGTCGCTCGGCAAAGAATTGACGAATGGCGGCGATTAACGTCGCACGTTGACGAAGTTGCTCAATGGAAGCGGTAGGTTGCCAGTTGGTTTGCATAATAAGTCTCTCAAAACTCTAATTTAGCGCGTAAAAAACCCATTCTACATGCTTTTCACGGTTCGACGAGAGGGGAATTTCCCTTCTCTATTTTCCCGCCACATTGTTTAAATTTGAAGCAAGCAATACTCGTGCTGCAGTACAAAAAACATTCGAAATAAAACCTATTATCAATGACAGTAATGTCGGGTAACACTCATTTAACATTCATGGATATGACGTTTGAGTTTCAAATGTTTCGTGCCGTGATAGCAGTCACATAACCTATAAATTCTATGCCCTTAAGTGCATTACCGAAGCAAAAACCCAATTACATCAATTTTTCTGCCATGTGGCTCATCTACACTAACCCTACTACTTTTGGGGAGTTCTTTTAAAAGAGCGCCTCGCAATCACAATAACAAGCGGATTTCCGCAATCACACACTGGAGGATAACTGTGCAAATTATCACCACAGATATCGCAGTCATCGGCGCAGGCGGCGCTGGTCTTCGTACTGCTATTGCAGCGGCTGAAGCAAACCCTGACTTAGAAGTCGCTCTGATTTCTAAAGTTTATCCAATGCGCTCCCACACGGTCGCTGCAGAGGGTGGCTCAGCAGCAGTTATCAAGGATGAAGATAGCTTAGACAACCACTTCAACGACACTGTTGGCGGTGGTGACTGGCTATGTGAACAGGATGTTGTTGAATACTTTGTAGAGAACGCGACTCGCGAAATGATCCAAATGGAGCAATGGGGTTGCCCATGGAGTCGTAAAGAGAACGGTGAAGTCAACGTACGCCGCTTTGGTGGTATGAAGGTTGAACGTACTTGGTTCGCTGCAGACAAAACTGGCTTCCACATGCTTCATACGCTATTCCAGACATCAATGAAGTACAGCAACATCAAACGTTTTGATGAGTACTTTGTGTTGGATCTGCTTGTTGATGAAGGCGAAGTTCAAGGTCTGATTGCTATTCACATGTCTGAAGGCGAGCTTGTTACTATCAAAGCAAAATCTGTTGTTCTAGCAACAGGTGGCGCGGGCCGTGTTTACCACTGTAACACCAACGGCGGTATCGTAACGGGCGATGGTATGGCAATGGCTTACCGTCACGGCGTTCCTCTACGTGATATGGAATTCGTTCAATACCACCCAACAGGTCTTCCTGGCACAGGTATCCTGATGACGGAAGGTTGTCGTGGTGAAGGCGGTATCATCGTTAACAAGAACGGCTACCGTTACCTACAAGATTACGGCATGGGCCCTGAAACTCCAGTTGGCCAACCGAAGAACAAATACATGGAACTGGGTCCTCGTGACAAAGTTTCTCAAGCTTTCTGGCACGAACAACAGAAAGGCAACACCATCAAACACCCACTGGGTGACGTGGTGCACCTAGACCTTCGCCACCTTGGTGAAGAGTACCTACAAGAGCGTCTACCGTTCATCTGTGAGCTAGCAAAAGCTTACGTAAACGTGGACCCTGCAAAAGAGCCGATTCCAATTCGTCCAACCGTTCACTACACCATGGGTGGTATTGAAACGGACGGCGGCTGTGAAACTCGCATTAAAGGCCTATTCGCGGTTGGTGAATGTGCGTCTGTTGGTCTTCACGGTGCAAACCGTCTAGGTTCTAACTCACTGGCTGAATTCGTGGTATTTGGCCGCGTAGCTGGTGAAAACGCAGTGAAACGTGCGGCAGAATTCAAAGGCTGGAACGACGCGGCAATTGACGCGCAAGTAAAAGCCGTTGAAGAACGCATCGCGAAACTGATGAACCAAGAAGGCGACGAAAACTGGGCAGAGATCCGCACAGAAATGGGTCACACCATGGAAGCGGGCTGTGGTATCTACCGCCAAGAAGATTTGATGCAAGCGACTATCGACAAAATCACTGAGTTGAAAGAACGCTACAAACGCATCAGCATCAAAGACAAAGGTAAAGTGTTCAACACAGACCTTCTATATGCAATCGAAGTGGGTTACGGCCTAGAAGTCGCTGAAGCGATGGTTCACTCTGCGATTCTACGTAAAGAATCTCGCGGCGCGCACCAACGTCTAGACGATGGTTGTACAGAGCGTGATGACGTGAACTTCCTAAAACACTCACTTGCTTTCTACAAACCAGATTCAGCACCAAGTATCGATTACAGCAATGTGACCATCACTAAGTCACAACCAAAAGCTCGTCTATACGGTGAAGCAGCAGAAAAAGCAGCGGCTGAAGAGAAGAACGCAGAGGAGCAAGCATAATGTCAGCAAATCGCATTCAAAAAGTAGACATCCTGCGTTACGACCCAGAAAAAGATGCAGAACCATACAAGCAAACATTCGAAGTACCATTCGATGAAACCATGTCTGTGCTTGACGCACTTGGCTACATCAAAGATCACCTAGACAAAGATCTGTCTTACCGTTGGTCTTGCCGTATGGCGATCTGTGGTTCTTGCGGCATCATGGTGAACAACGTACCGAAACTTGCTTGTAAGAGCTTCCTACGTGACTACCCAGACGGCGTGACTATCGAGCCTCTAGCAAACTTCCCAATCGAGAAAGACTTGATTGTTGATATGACACCGTTTATCGAACGTCTTGAAGCAATCAAACCATACATCATTGGTAACGACCGTAAACCAGAAGACGGTACGAACTTGCAAACGCCAGAACAGATGGCGAAATACAAGCAGTTCGCTGGCTGTATCAACTGTGGTCTGTGCTACGCAGCATGTCCTCAGTTTGGTCTAAACCCAGAGTTCATCGGTCCTGCGGCACTAACACTAGCGCACCGCTACAACCTAGACAGCCGTGACAACGGTAAAGATGAGCGTATGAAGCTTATCAACGGTGAAAACGGTGCTTGGGGTTGTACGTTTGTTGGTTACTGTTCTGAAGTTTGTCCGAAGAATGTTGACCCAGCAGCGGCAGTAAACCAAGGCAAAGTGGAGTCTTCTATGGACTTCGTGATTGCTATGTTGAAACCTCAGGAGGCATAAGGATGAGCAACCGTAAACCTTACGTTCGTGAAGTAAAACGCACTTGGTGGAAGAACCATCCTTTCTACCGCTTCTACATGCTACGTGAAGCGACTGTGCTTCCTTTGATCCTATTCACTCTGTTCCTAACTTTCGGTTTAGGTTGCTTGGTGAAAGGTCCTGAAGCTTGGCAAGGTTGGTTAGCGTTCATGGCGAACCCAATTGTAGTCGCAATCAACATCGTTGCACTGCTAGGTAGCCTATTCCACGCTCAAACTTTCTTCAGCATGATGCCACAAGTAATGCCAATTCGTTTGAAAGGCAAACCAGTGGACAAGAAAATCATCGTATTGACTCAGTGGGCCGCTGTTGCGTTCATCTCACTGATCGTTCTCATCGTGGTGTAAGGAGCTGAGCAATGAAACCGAATTATAGTGTAAACACATCACCAAAACGTTCTGATGAGCCAATCTGGTGGGGTCTGTTTGGTGCGGGCGGTACTTGGTTCGCGATGCTGACGCCAATCACTGTTCTTGTGCTAGGTATCTTGGTACCACTAGGCGTGATTGACGCAGAAGCGATGAGCTACGAGCGTGTCTCTGCATTCGCAACCAGCATCATCGGTGCGCTATTCATCATTGGCACGCTAGCATTGCCAATGTGGCATGCAATGCACCGTGTACACCACGGCATGCACGACCTTAAATTCCACACTGGTGTGATTGGTAAAGTAGCATGTTACGCATTTGCAGGCTTAATCACTGCACTAGCAGTTATCTTTATCTTCATGATTTAAGAGACTGACCCAAAAGAAAAAGCTGGCTCAATGCCAGCTTTTTTATTGCTTTGGGTTACCAATGATCTTTTTGCTTTTTAAGCTTTTGACCACCCATGATCTTATTGCTGTGTGACCTTCTTTGTTTGGTCCATAAGACCAAGAGCACCAAAGCCAGTAATCACATCTAAGTTCGTTTTCAAGCCCGTTTCGTCACTTCCACCGATGTAGTTTTGTGGCATCTGAACTTGGAAGTTTTGCAAGTTGTTGTACAACGAGTTCGCTACGTCTCGATTCAATTCCGCCAAGTAAACTTCACGGTTTGCTCCTAACGCCGCATACTTACCTTTTAGAACTTCAGATTCTGCGCGACCTTTCGCTAATATCGCTTTCGCTTCAAACTCTGCGGAAAGTGCGTTTGCTTTTTGAATCGCTAAGTTAGCCTCGGCAATTGCCAACTCTTTCTCTTTCTCAACTTCTGCAAGTCGTTTGGTTTTTTCCACTTCGACGATTTCACGTTCCGCGATTTGGCGCGCAACCTCGACCTCTTTTTGCTGTGAAATAATCGCCAACTCTTTCTGACGCTGTGCATCTTGCACTTCACGAGTACGTTGAATTTCTTTCCGTAACTGCTCCGTTTCCGCCTGTGCTTTCGACGTTTCTTGTTCCTGAATCGCACGAATGCGATCTGCCACTAAACGCTTTTTATCCGCCAGCAATTGGTCGAGCTGTTTCTCTGGTTGTGGATCACCAATGGTCACCTGCGTTACCTGAATACCGTATTGTTGCAACGGGTTATCTTGACGAATCGGTTGCCCGGTTTTGTCTACGACTGGCACCGTTTTCCAAACCAGCTGATTGGTACGTTGCAATTGGTTCGCGTTAGCCTGATTAGCCCCAACAGGCGCAAGGTCTAGTTCTTCCACTTCAACCTGACGTCGCTCTGTAAGATAAATTCCCTCTCGCAACTGATCGCCAAGTTTCGATTTGAACTGGTTCAAACCACCTTGGAAAAACTCTTCTCCGGTGTATTGCGTAGCGGTAATCACTGTCACGTTACGCGCATTTTTCACAAGCAGCGCGTCGATCAAGTTGTTGTTATTGCGAAACTCACGATGCATCTTTTTTAGAGCTTCTGGATCGTTACTCAATTTAAAGCGGAACGTCACCGGTATTTGACCAATATAGGTATCAGCGAAACGAACTTGAACCGAATCAAGACGTTGGTAAAAGTCTTCACCCTTGCTGTTACCAAAAGACACAGTGATCACTTGATCGTACTTAGTGATTTTGGATAGAAACGGCATCCGGAAATGAATACCAGGTTCAGTAAACACATCCAACTCACCAGTGATGTTGTTTTGATGCACATAACTATAGCCAGCATCTGTCATCAAAACCGAACTGTTGATCGTTAAACCTACAGCCAATAAAGGCACACCAATCAATGCCGCTTTTATCCCGCGATGAAGCAACTGACGTCGTTCTTCTACTTTTAAGCCTTGTCCTAAGCTTCTGCTTTCCATGTTTTTCTCCTTATTATTTCGGCTGTCATTGAGTTAAATCGATGAATATCAAGCTGCTATGCAACTCGCTGACAACAGGTGTTAATGTATCAAATTGTTACATTAAGAAATAATCGAAAGATTCATGAAATTAATGCGATTTTTACGAATAATACAAAATCAATAGGAATATGCGGTGAGCTTCGTATTTCGCTGAAAAGCAGTAGAAAAGGAAAATTGCGGGCAATAAAAAAGGCCGCCGAAGCGACCTTTCTCAGAGAAGTATTAATTACTTCACACGACCTACGTATTCACCAGTACGAGTGTCAACTTTGATCACTTCGCCAATTGCGATGAATAGTGGAACACGAACAACAGCGCCAGTTGCTAGTGTAGCTGGTTTACCACCAGTACCTTGAGTATCACCTTTCAGACCTGGATCAGTATCTGTAACTTCTAGCTCAACGAAGTTTGGTGGAGTAACGGTAATTGGGTTACCGTTCCAAAGAGTGATCATACAAGTGTTGTTTTCTACCAACCACTTAGCGTTTTCACCTACCGCTTTCGCGTCAGCTGCGATCTGTTCGAACGTTTCATTGTTCATAAAGTGGTAGAATTCGCCGTCTGAATATAGATAATCTAGGTCGATATCCATTACGTCTGCCACTTCACAAGTGTCACCAGACTTGAATGTTTTCTCTAGCACTTTACCAGAAAGAAGTTTACGAATTTTCACGCGGTTGAACGCTTGGCCTTTACCTGGTTTAACGTATTCGTTTTCCAGAATTACACAAGGCTCATTATCAAGCATTAACTTAAGACCGCCTTTAAATTCATTGGTGCTAACTGTAGCCATTTTTTCCTCTTACATTCTTAGAGCTAAATTCCAATGCCGCACATAATAACCCGAAAAGTCGATTCTGTTGAGCAAAACTGGCTCAAACAGTTGGCGAATGGGATCTCTGATCCTGCAAAATTGCTCGAAATACTGGAAATAGATCCCTCACCGTGGCAAGACGGGTTTGCCGCACGCAAGCTGTTTGCACAGCGTGTACCGCAAAGTTTTGTCGATAGGATGGAAAAAGGCAATCCTAAAGACCCTCTTTTGCGTCAGGTTTTACCCTTGAGTGACGAGTTTGAAGTGCATGCAGGCTATTCCAATGATCCTCTTGACGAACAGGACAATGCGATCCCGGGATTGCTGCATAAATACAAAAACCGAGTGCTGATGATCGTCAAAGGCGGCTGTGCGGTGAATTGCCGTTATTGCTTCCGTCGTCACTTCCCATATCAAGAGAACAAGAGCGGCAAACAAGCTTGGAGCCAGTGCATCGAATACATGTCGGAAAAACCAGAGCTCAATGAGGTGATTTTCTCTGGCGGTGATCCATTAATGGCAAAAGACGATGAGATTCATTGGCTGCTGGAACACATTGCTAAGATTCCGCACATCAAACGTCTGCGCATTCACAGCCGTTTGCCTGTAGTGATCCCAGCTCGAATCACAGATGAGCTGTGTCAGTTGCTAAAAGCGTCACGCTTGCAAATTATCCTTGTTACGCACATCAACCATGCTAATGAGATTAACGATGAGCTGCGCCAGGCAATGAAAAAACTAAAAGAAGCCAATGTCACCCTGCTAAACCAGGGAGTTTTACTAAGAGGCGTTAATGATTCCGTTGATGCCCTGAGCCAGCTCAGCGAGGCCCTGTTCGATGCTGGGATCCTGCCGTATTACTTGCACGTGCTAGACAAAGTCCAGGGAGCGGCCCACTTTATGGTCGATGACGAACGAGCCCGACAACTAATGGCAGGCTTATTAGAAAACGTCTCTGGCTACCTGATCCCGACCCTCACCCGTGAAATCGGCGGCCGAAAAAGCAAAACGCCGCTCGACCTACACCTCGCATAACCATCTATAACCCCTACAAATCATGAGATTTTGTGTCGGTCGAGGCACAAAATCTTACGATTTCTCTCTAATTTTTGTTTATTTTCAGAAAACTCAATAAAAAAGACACCAAACCGTTCTAAAACATTTAAGTCTCATGTAGTCTCTGCCGCCTAGATTATTTGCGACACAAAATATGGAATAAGAATCACACTATTGTGATGAAAAATGGTCGAGTTTACGACATCCATATTCAACCAAACTGAAGATGAAAGACGTTAAGAACGGTAGCCAGTAAACGTGAAGTCTACGCAATGGTAAATGCCTTCATCGCCTTTAAGACAGCCCTGCGGAAAGTTAACCAGTCCACCAGAAAGTATTGCAGCAACCATTACCTAGCTGAAACCGATGATTCGGGACATAACCAAGCATTCTGTCGACCAGGCCAACGCCTCACTTAACGGTTTACGCAGCGAAATCTCAACCGTTACCAAAGCATGGAAGAAAGGACTGAATCGGTCAAAGAGAGACCTTTTCCTGCGAACACTTATCATTCAATCTTGCCGCACTGAGCAACAGTGCCGAAGAAAACCGATTATCTACTAAGGACGCACAACAAGGGGTTGAAGAGCGGAAACGCAAGGCTACTGCGCTACGCGACGTTGTGCATCTATTTACACTTTAACTTCAACCAACAAGAAGAAAAAACTCATAACAGGAGATATCCTTTGAAACTGAAACTTAGCCTAACTGCACTGGCTCTGATGGGCCAAACAGCCGCACATGCCGCTCCTCTGCTAGTTGATTTTGATGACAGCGAGCGCGAAGAGCGCGTTCAGGCGAGCAACGCTTGGCTGGAAATTGATACTCAGGCATTTTCAAATAATATTCAGTTGCTTCAGAAGGATCTAAAGGGCAACACTCAGATCTGTGCCATCATGAAGGCTGACGCATACGGTAACGGTATCGCAGGCTTGATGCCTAGCATCATCGCAAACAACGTTGCATGTGTGGGTATCACCAGTAATGAAGAAGCTCGCGTAGTGCGTGAGCATGGCTTCGAAGGCAAGATCATGCGTGTCCGTGCGGCTAGCCGCAACGAAATTGAAAACGGCGTACAGTACGAAATCGAAGAGCTGATTGGCACTAAGATGCAGGCGGATCAAATCATCGAGATTGCATACAACTACAATACCGTTATTCCTGTTCACCTTGCTCTGAATACTTCAGGCATGGGTCGTAATGGTCTGGATCTGACAACGTATGAAGGTCAGGTTGAAGGTGTGGAAATCGCAAGCGATCCTAACCTAAAAATCGTAGGTATGATGACCCACTTCCCGAATGAAGGTCTTGATGAAATCCGCCGCAAGGTTGACCGTTTCAAAGTAGAAACAAAGTGGCTAATGGACAGCGCAGGTCTGAAACGTAAAGACATCACACTGCACGTGGCTAACTCTTACATCACGCTAAATCTGCCTGAAGCACATCTGGATATGGTTCGTCCTGGCGGCATGCTGTACGGTGATTACCCTGCAACCCTACCTTACGAGCGCATCGTGTCTTTCAAAACACGCGTAGCATCACTGCACTTCTTCCCTGCAGGCAGCACAATCGGCTACGGCAGCACTAAAGTTTTAGAGCGTGACTCTATCCTGGCTAACCTGCCTATCGGCTACTCAGACGGTTTCGCCCGTTCACTAAGCAACAAAGCTGACGTTCTGATCAACGGTCAGCGTGCTCGCGTAATGGGTAAAGCGTCAATGAACACTACTATGGTTGATGTCACTGACATCATTGGTGTTCAGGCAAACGACGAAGTAGTTGTATTTGGCCGCCAAGGCTTTGAAGAAATCACAGCAGAAGAAACCGAAGAGAAAAGCGGTCGTATTCTGCCTGAGCACTACACTATCTGGGGTGCAACTAACCCTCGCATTTACCGTTAAACGGCAAGTGCAATAATCACCAAGGCCAGTCTCATACTGGCCTTTTTTATGTCTATTGTTTAATAAAGTCATTCCATCAAAACGATAAAATAAGATCATCGCCAATTTGATCGTTTTTGCTCACCATTTGGCTCATCGTCGCGCTCCAAACCAGAAGCAGATGTTCAATGTAAATTTGTCGACACGAACGATCCTTTTTGTTCGCTTTGCAGGATAAGTCTATGCATACTCCGCTGCTTTGGAGGTCAAGATGCATACAACATTCGAACAAATTTTCGATCTTGGCCCATTCAGTTGGCCTGCCCTATTTTGCTGTGCCATCAATGGGTTAATGATTGGCATAGAACGCCAAACCCGTGGTAAACCAGTAGGTATTCGCACAGCAATTCTCATTATTTCAGGCACCTACCTGTTTATGTCGATGGCAGTGTCGTTATCACCAAACACGCTCGACCAAGCTCGTGTGCTTGGTCAGATAATTACTGGCGTCGGCTTCTTGGGTGCAGGCGTGATGATGACGCTGGATGGCAAAATCCATGGCGTCACTTCGGCAGCCGTCATTTGGGTACTGGCAGGGCTCGGTTTGATGATCGGCCTCGGTTACTTAATGCAATCGGTCGTGATTACCTTGCTTGCGTTGAGCGTTCTGCTTGGCGTGGATAAAGCCGAAAACCGTATAAAGGCGTTACGTCGCGGTGTTCATCAAAAAATTCAGCAGCGCAAAACCTCCTCTCGCTTGATCAAATAAGAGAATGGTTGGCCTGTTTCAATTTCCCAATAAAAAAGCCCGCGAACATCGCGGGCTTTTTGGTATCTGGCTTTCGCTAAGATTATTTAGCGAAGTTGATGATAGGGAAACATTTGAAGAAGCCGTTATCCGCACAGTTCAGCAGACCAATTTGCACGCCATCGATTTGGTCTGTCATGTTGAAGAAGCCAAGTTGGAAGTTAGACTTTTTAGAAATACTCGCCAGACCAACGTCTGCCATGGTGTAACCTTCTGAGTAGTTCACCGCACTCCAGTTTAGGCCTTTCACGTTGTTCGTGATGTTTACCGCACCAAAGTTCACACCGGTTGTTTGGCCTTGGTTCCAGTTAACCAAACCAAGTGACGCACCTTTCATTTCTTGGTTTACTTTCGCTGCCCCAAAGAACAGACCGAAGTTCACACCCGTAGTACGGTCAGTTTCAGACATACCTAGAACTGAGAAGTCGACGCCTTTTACTTCGTTTACTTGGCCATGCAGTACCGCCAAACGAACACCACCAACAGCAGAGTTTGATGGAGCGTTAGTATGGTCGATCGTTGAAAACATCACAGGGGTGCTGTTCGCAAGAGCAACAGGTGATGCGATAGTGGCTGCAACAGCCAATGACGTCATAAGCTTTTTCATTTTTATCTCCATGATGGTAAGCAGTAATTTACAACATAGTGTAATGTTCAGATTTTGCGCTATTCGGACACAAAAAGTGTTAGCAATAGGTCATATTTAACAATCTGACTATCCTAGAAAAAATTCATCTCAGTTATTTTTCTGTTTTTCCACTGACGCTGCCGGAACGCATCCCTCACAATTCACATCTTCTTTTACCTGCCCTGAAAAATGCACAGTGGGCAAACACCAGACGCAAAAAAGCCGAGGTTCACACCTCGGCTTTTTGTTCTACTCGGCTTGGAATAGCGCGGGATGATTACATCATGCCCATGCCACCCATACCGCCCATACCACCCATGTCAGGCATGCCTGCACTTTCTTTTTGTGGTAGGTCAGTTACCATCGCTTCTGTTGTGATCATTAGACCAGCGACAGACGCTGCAAATTGTAGAGCGCTACGAGTTACTTTAGTTGGGTCTAGGATACCCATCTCTAGCATGTCGCCGTATTCACCCGTCGCGGCGTTGTAGCCGTAAGAACCTTCACCCGCTTTCACGTTGTTCGCAACAACAGAGTCTTCGTCACCTGCGTTCTTCGTGATTTGACGGATTGGCGCTTCCATTGCGCGAAGCGCAACGCGGATACCAACGTTTTGTTCTTCGTTGTCGCCTTCTAGGTCAACAATCTTAGATGCAGCGCGGATTAGTGCAACACCACCACCAGCAACTACGCCTTCTTCAACCGCTGCGCGAGTCGCGTGTAGCGCGTCTTCTACGCGGTCTTTTTTCTCTTTCATTTCAACTTCAGTCGCTGCACCCACTTTGATTACTGCAACACCGCCAGCCAGTTTAGCAACACGCTCTTGTAGTTTCTCTTTGTCGTAGTCTGAAGTTGCGTCTTCGATTTGTTGACGAATTTGAGCAACGCGGCCTTGGATCATCGCTTCTTCACCCGCACCATCGATGATGGTTGAGTTTTCTTTCGTGATGCTTACGCGCTTAGCCTGACCTAGATCTTCAAGCGTTACTTTTTCTAGTTCTAGACCGATTTCTTCAGAAATCACAGTACCGCCAGTTAGGATAGCGATGTCTTGTAGCATTGCTTTACGACGGTCACCAAAACCAGGCGCTTTAACCGCAGCAACTTTCACGATGCCACGCATGTTGTTCACAACCAATGTCGCTAGTGCTTCGCCTTCTACGTCTTCTGCGATGATTAGCAGTGGACGAGATGCTTTTGCTACTGCTTCTAGAGTTGGTAGAAGCTCACGGATGTTTGAGATCTTCTTATCAACTAGAAGGATGAATGGGTTTTCTAGCTCAACGCTGCCCGCTTCTTGGTTGTTGATGAAGTAAGGAGATAGGTAACCGCGGTCGAACTGCATACCTTCTACTACGTCTAGCTCGTCTTGTAGAGCCTGACCTTCTTCAACAGTGATAACACCGTCGCGGCCAACGCGTTCCATTGCTTCAGCAATGATGTTACCTACGCTTGCGTCAGAGTTCGCAGAGATAGTACCAACCTGTGCGATTGCTTTGGTGTCGTTACACTCAACAGAAAGCTCTTTTAGTTGCTCTACTGCCGCTGCAACAGCTTTGTCGATACCGCGCTTAAGATCCATTGGGTTCATACCCGCTGCAACTGCTTTTAGACCTTCATTTACGATTGCTTGCGCTAGTACGGTTGCTGTTGTTGTACCGTCACCCGCAGCGTCGTTTGCTTTAGACGCTACTTCTTTAACCATTTGCGCGCCCATGTTCTGGAACTTGTCTTCCAGCTCAATTTCACGCGCTACAGATACACCGTCTTTAGTGATGGTTGGAGCACCGAAAGATTTATCTAGAACTACGTTACGACCTTTAGGACCCAGTGTTACTTTCACTGCGTCAGCCAGAACGTTTACACCTTCTAGCATCTTAACTCGTGCGTCATTACCAAATTTAACGTCTTTAGCAGCCATCTTTGATTTCCTTTCTAAAATTCTTTGTGTTTGATTTTCAATTTGAATCTGAGCAAAAAATTACTCAATGATTGCTATTATTCAACGATCGCCATGATGTCGTTTTCAGACATGACAAGCACTTCTTTACCGTCGATTTTTTCAGTTTTAGTGCCGTAACCTTCAGCGAAGATAACGGTGTCACCAACTTTTACGTCTAGCGGTAGTACTGTGCCGTTTTCTAGGATGCGGCCTTTACCTACAGCTAGAACAACACCGCGAGTTGATTTTTCCGCAGCAGAACCAGTAAGAACGATGCCACCAGCAGACTTAGATTCAACTTCTTTACGTTCAACGATAACTCGGTCATGTAATGGACGAATGTTCATCGGTCGTCTCTCCTGAAAATTTCCATGTTTATTTGATAATTACCCGCGTTGGGGCACGTGATCCCTATATAAGGGGTCAAACGAGTAATCCCAAGGGGGAGACGTATTTTTTTTGTGACTTAGTTAAAATAACGAACAGCTAAGCAACGGTTTGCGTGCGAAATGCTCACTCGCCCAGCTTCTCGCTTTCTTGTATCCTTGCAGTTTGCCCACCAGATAGATGTTCAACATGCTGGAAAAGAACAAGCCAGAAAACCACGCGACAGATAAGCATGGTTTGCTGAGCGCGCCCATTCCCGAAACGCTGCGCAAGATGACCGTCCCCATGACCATGGGCATGATCGCAATTTTGATGTTTAACTTGGTGGATACGTTTTTTATCTCGTTGTTGGGGACGCACGCCCTGGCGGCAATCAGCTACACGTTTCCTGTCACCTTTGCGGTTAACTGCATCACGATGGGGATCGGGATGGGGCTATCGACCAACATTGGACGCTTACTTGGTCAAGGTCATGCTCCACAAGCGGCGCGATTTACGACTCACGGTTTGCTGTTGGCGGTGTTGCTCGTCGCTATCGCTTCTTCTATTGGCTTTGCTACCATTGCGCCACTGTTTCGTTTCCTTGGCGCGGCTGACGATCTGATTCCGCTCATCGAACAATACATGCAGGTGTGGTACCTCACCATTCCGCTGTTGGTGATCCCAATGGCGGGCAACAGTGCGATCCGTGCCACTGGCGACACTAAGACACCCGCTAAGATCATGATGTTGGCCGGTCTGATCAACGGCATGCTCGATCCACTACTGATTTTCGGTTATGGCCCCTTCCCAGAACTTGGCATTCAAGGCGCTGCTATAGCGAGTGCCTTTAGTTGGCTAGGCGCTTTGTGCGGCTCTTTCTATGTGTTGGTGAAACGCGAAAAACTGCTCGCACAACCTCAATGGGCCTCATTGAAACAAGATTGGCAACAGACGTTAAAAATTGGCACCCCTGCAGCGCTATCCAATGCGATGAATCCGTTGTCGGGTGCGATTTTGATGATGCTGCTATCTAGCCACGGCACGGCAGCGGTGGCAGCTTACGGCGCTGCGCAGCGTATTGAGTCGATTCTGATCTTAGTGTTGATGTCGCTGACCTCCGCACTCACGCCATTTATGGCGCAGAACTTAGGGGCAAAAAATCCTCAGCGCGCTTTCTCTGGTTTGTTTCTCAGCATGCGTTTTGCTGTGGTGTTCCAAGGTTTTATCTTCTTGATGATGGTGCCATTGAGCATTCCTTTAGCGGCGTTATTTTCACAAGAAGAAACAGTAAAGAATCTACTTTGGCACTATCTACTCGTGGTTCCATTTAGCTATGGTTTCCAAGGTATTGTGATGATGTTGGTGAGTGGGCTGAATGCGATGCACAAGCCGCTACGCGCTTTCCAATGGAGCTTCATGCGCCTGTTTGTGTTTACGCTGCCTGCTGCATGGGTTGGCAGCCAAGTGTACAGCATTGAAGGCTTGTTCATCGGTATTGCGCTGGGCAACACACTAGGTGGGCTGTTGGGTTACATGTTCGCGTTGCGCGAACGTAAATTGACGCTGATTGAACAAAACAGCGCTTCGTAAGATTCTACCCAATACATCAGCTTCCTTTCGCTGATACTCAAATACAAAAAAACCGCGGAAAGCCGCGGTTTTTCTTTATCTATTTCAAGCTTGCTTAGAACAGTTCTTCAGCAACTTTGTATAGATCGTTACGCACTGGACGCTTCATGTTTTCGATCGCGTCGATGATGTCGTGGTGAACAAGTTGCTCTTTCACGATACCGACACAGCGACCGCCATGACCTTCAAGCAGTAGGTGAACAGCGTAGTTACCCATGCGAGATGCTAGTACGCGGTCAAATGCAGTTGGACGACCACCACGTTGGATGTGACCAAGTACTGTTGCACGAGTTTCACGACCTGTAGCCGCTTCAATGTCACGAGCCAGTTCATTTGCATCCATCATTAGCTCAGTAAGCGCGATGATTGCGTGTTTCTTACCTTTTGCGATGCCGTCTTGGATGTTGCTGATCAGCTTGTCTTTGTCTAGACCAGTTTCTGGAGTGATGATGTACTCACAACCACCCGCGATTGCAGACATCAGAGTTAGGTCACCACAGTGACGGCCCATGATTTCTACAATTGAAATACGTTGGTGAGAAGAAGAAGTATCACGTAGACGGTCGATTGCATCGATAACTGTGTTTAGTGCACTTAGGTAGCCCACTGTGTAGTCAGTACCAGCGATATCGTTATCGATTGTGCCTGGAAGACCGATACATGGGTAACCCATTTCAGTCAGTTTCTTCGCACCCATGTACGAACCGTCGCCACCGATCACGACTAGCGCATCAATACCATGTTTCTTTAGGTTCTCGATCGCTTTTTCACGCACTTCCACTTGTTTAAATTCAGGGAAACGTGCAGAACCTAGGAACGTACCACCTTTGTTGATCACATCTGAAACGCTAGAACGATCTAGCTTCTCGATGCGGCCTTCGTATAGGCCTAGGTAGCCGTCGTACACACCGAAAACTTCCAATCCCTCGGATAGTGCTGTACGTACTACGCCGCGTATAGCAGCGTTCATACCAGGTGCGTCACCGCCACTTGTTAAAACACCGATCTTCTTAATCATGCTCACCCTCGATCTTTGGCAATCAATTATTTAATTTTCTTTTAGGCCCCTTGTTACCAAGCAACCTGCATAATCCAGAACTGTGCGTTATGTTACATTTCCTCTACAGGAATACCAATTAAAACGCACTTTTTTATGTAACTTTTCTACTTATGTAAGAGTATTACAGTTTCTCTTTGAAACTTTGTTGATTCACATCAGGATCACGAATCTTAATAAGCATTGATGGAAAGATAGTCAATAAGCGCTTGTTTGTCGTTAAGATCAAAACGTTTTTTCGACTCTTACCAATCTTGTGCTTTTTGCTCTTTTTCTGGCCCAAATACCACCGACAATGGATCTTGATGGATCAATACATCCGCCTCTGGGAACAATGCCAACAAATTATCTTCCACTTTATCGGCAATATAATGCGCCTCAATTAAACGCAAGTTGTCATCCAATTCCAAATGCAATTGAATAAAACGTGTTGGACCAGACATACGGGTACGCAACTGATGTACGCCCAGCACGCCTTTCACGCTCAAACAAGCTTGGTTAATTTGCTCAAGCTCTTCATCGGGCAGCTTTCTGTCGAGCAACGTTTGAATCGCTTCGCTGACCATTTTGAAGGCGCTGTAAAGAATGAAGATACCAATACCAATCGCGAAGACCGCATCCGCTTGCGTTACACCAAAATAGCTGAGCCCAAGCGCGACCATGATCGCCCCGTTCATGTATAAATCCGTTTGGTAGTGCAACGAATCTGCCGCGATTGCTTGGCTGCCCGTGATGCGCACCACGCGTTTCTGGAACATGACCAAACCAAACGTCACCATCATCGCAAACAAGGAGACATACACACCCAGCTCCGGCGCGTTCAGTTCGTGTGGCCTGAAGAAACGATCGATACCGTTTAGGATCAAAAATACCGCAGAGCCGGAGATAAACATCGCCTGTGCCAACGCAGCGAGAGACTCGGCCTTACCGTGCCCAAAAGTGTGTTCTCTGTCGGCTGGTTGCAGCGAATAGCGAACCACCACCAAATTCACCACTGAAGCGGCGATGTCCAGCATCGAATCAATAAGCGATGCCAATAGGCTGACCGATCCCGTCACCCACCATGTGATGACTTTTACAATGAGAAGAAGCGTCGCCACTATGGTTGCTGTCCAAGCTGCCGTCGTGACTAAGCGTGCATATTGCTGTTTCATAATCAAAGAGTTAACTCAAACCGTATTTTGAGTATACGTTGAATGCGCGTGAAATCGCCAGATCAAAAAGAGGCAACCTGTGGCTGCCTCTTCATATATATCATCGGATCATGACTTAATTATTGCGGTGTTTTCCCATGCGTTGTTGCATTTGGTCACCACATTCTTGCATGCGCTCGTTTTGCAGTTTTACAAATTCAGCTTTTTGCTCTGGAGTCAGCACGCTCAACATTTGGTGTTTTCTCTCCAGCATTTTCACGCGGTGCTCAGTTTGGCGCTCAACCATCTCTTTAGCTAGAGCAGTGGCTTGCGCTTCATCGAACGTATCCGCTAGCAATAGAGACTGCATTTTCGCGTGATGCGCTTGGCGCTCTGCCATGCGTGCTTCGCGGTTTTGTGAATATTTGCCTTTCATTTCCGCACGGTTTGCATCGCGGAAAGATTGCAGTTGGTCTTTTTGTGCATCAGTTAAGTTCAAATCGCGCATGATGCCACGGTCCATACCCATACCACATTCATCACGTGGGCCTTTGTGGTGATCTTTACCGCCAAATGCGAATGCACTCGCAGTGCCTAAAGTTAGAGGTAGAACAACAGCAGCTAACACAAGTTTTTTTGCAGATTTCATAATTCGATTCCTTACACAAGTGAGTGATTCTTCTGGGCTGTTCTCACAGCGCTTGAGTATAGAATACGACTCGCTAGGTAAAGCGGCGTATAGGGAGCGTAAAGAATCGTAAAGAGTGATTTTTGCCCTCTTCGTCGCACATCAATCCAATGTAATATTAAGTAAACGGTAACTGACCAAAGGTGCCCTGATGGCAAACATTCTTTTAATTGATGACGACATAGAACTGACAAGCCTATTAAAAGAGGTGCTCAGCTTCGAAGGATTCGAAGTCAGTGAAGCAAACGACGGTGAAGCCGGCCTTGCCGCAATCAACAGCGATATCGACCTCATCCTACTGGATGTAATGATGCCAAAATTGAATGGTATGGAAACGCTGAAGCGTCTGCGAGAGAACTGGGAAACCCCCGTGTTGATGTTGACCGCCAAAGGTGAAGAGATTGATCGAGTGATCGGTTTAGAGCTCGGCGCAGATGACTACTTACCAAAACCTTTCAGCGACCGAGAGCTGCTCGCTCGTATTCGTGCGATTTTACGTCGCACCAATAACACGCAGAAAAACGGCAAAAACAGCGATTGTATTGAGTACCAAGAGTTGCGCCTGTATCCGGGCAAGCAAGAGGCTTACTGCGATCAACAATTGCTGGATCTAACCGCAACCGAGTTCGCGCTGTTGACCCACTTTGTCCAAAACCCAGGACACGTACTCACCAAAGAGACGTTGAGCCTCGACGTACTAGGTAAAAGACTGGCGGCCTTTGACCGCGCAATCGATATGCACGTGTCGAACTTACGCAAAAAGCTGCCCGACCAAAGCAATGGCAAACCGCGCATCAAAACCCTACGTGGTCGCGGCTATATGCTGCTTGAGGAGGATTAATGCGCCTATCACGCATCAAACTGCCAAAGATTAATAGCTTGTATGGACGCATCTTTGCCATCTTTTGGTTCACTATGCTGTTGGTATTGATAGCCGTGCTATCACTGCCACATTTGGATCCAAGGAAAGCACGCGACATTCCCGACGAGCATTATCAGCGGATCATTGAAACGCGTGATGCCATTCAAAACAAATACCGCAAAGAAACCGATCTAGGACGCATTTTATTCCGCGTAGAGGGTAATCGCGCAGGTAAACATGACCCACGACCACGAGTGTTCTTTTCGGATTACAACGGCAACGTCTTAACCACCGATAAGCGCAGCAACTTTCAACTGCGTGCGATGCAAAACTTTGTCACCAGTATTGAAGATTACAACAAGCCAAAACAGAGACTTTATGGCCGCTATATGATTGCCGGCCCTGTGCCAATCGTACTGGCCGACTCTGAACTGCTGATGTACGTTGGCTTTAAATGGAACGAGCCACCACCGCTGCTACTGCGTCTCTTCGACCACCCATTCCAGTTACTGTTGGCAGTCATGTTGGTGAGCACACCATTACTGCTGTGGCTTGCTTGGGCGCTGAGCCAACCCGCACGACGCCTTGAAGCCGCCGCGCAGCGAGTCGCAAAAGGTGAGTTCGTCATCGATCCGAATCTTGAAAAAGGCACCGCAGAATTTCGTCAAGCGGGCAGCAGCTTCAACCAAATGGTCGAAGCGGTGAATCAGATGATTTCAGGTCAGCAGCGTTTACTGTCGGACATTTCTCACGAATTACGCTCGCCACTCACTCGATTGCGCATGGCCAGTGCATTAGCGACGCGCAAACAGGGTGACAGCCCTGAGTTGGTTCGCATTGATACCGAAGCGCAGCGCCTTGAGCAGATGATCAGCGAATTGCTTGAGCTCTCGCGCATGCAGGTGAACAGCCACATGACACGCGAGACACAGCCAATAGAAAGTTTGTGGGAAGAGATCATTAAAGATGCGCAGTTTGAAGCCGAGCAAATGGGTAAAACACTCCGCTATTCAGAGATCCCTGAGCGACATATCTCAGGCAACCCAAAACTGTTGATGAGCGCGGTAGAAAACATCATCCGCAACGCGATTTATTACGGAAAAGATGAAGTGCAGATCGACATTCAAGACAAGACTGACACACTGACGATTACCGTCGATGACAACGGTGATGGTGTGCCGGATGAAGAGTTAGATGCGATTTTCCGTCCATTCTATCGTGTGTCTACCGCTCGTGATCGTCACTCTGGCGGCACAGGATTAGGGTTAACCATCACCGAAAGTGCGATTCGTCAGCACAGCGGTACGATTGTCGCAAGCCGCAGCCCACTGGGAGGTTTGCGCGTCTCCATCACGCTGCCTTTAGTCAAAGTGGGCAAATAACCCTACAAGACTTCAGTTGATAATGATTTTCATTAACATTAGAGTAAATCCTCCGATTTAAGGAGGATTTACTATGTCGCATACATTTCCTGCTCTGCCTTACCCATACGATGCGTTAGAGCCATACATCGACGCAAAAACCATGGAAGTGCATTACAGCAAACACCACAAAACTTACTTCGATAAATTCGTCACCGCCGTGCAAGGCAGTGAGCTTGAAACACAATCGCTAGACGAAATCTTCGCAGCCGTTTCGCAACATAGCCCAGCCATTCGCAACAATGGCGGCGGCTACTACAACCACATCCTTTACTGGAATTGCATGTCGCCAGAAGGCGGCGGTGAACCACAAGGCGCACTTGCGCAAGCCATCAACGACAAGTTTGGTCACTTCGAAAAGTTCAAAGACGAATTCGCTCAAGCAGCCGTTAATACGTTTGGATCTGGCTTTGCATGGTTAGTTGTGAAAGATGGCGACATCCACATCACCTCCACCAGCAATCAGGATAACCCGTTAATGGACGTGGCCGATGTACGCGGCGAACCTATCCTTGCATTAGATGTGTGGGAGCACGCGTACTACATCAGTTATCAGAACCGTCGACCAGAATACATCGACGCTTGGTGGAATGTGGTGAACTGGCGCGCCGTCGAAGAAAACTACGCTCGCGCGCTCGTGTAACCGCTAACGATAAAGGGGGAAGGTTGGTAAGCGCCAAGCCCTCTTTTGTACCCAAGTCGCTGCACTTGGGTATATACTGCCCCTCTCTTTGACCAACTCTATTTCAATACCATGTTTGATATCGCTTTATACGAACCAGAAATCGCGCCGAATACCGGCAACATCATTCGACTTTGTGCCAACTGCGGTGCAAACCTGCATTTGATTGAACCGCTGGGTTTCGATCTGGAAGAGAAAAAAGTCCGTCGCGCAGGATTGGATTATCACGATTTGGCTCGCGTAACGCGTCATAAGAACTATCAAGCATTCTTGGAATATCTCGATAAAGAAAAGCAAGGCAATTACCGTCTGTTTGCTTGCACCACCAAAACCACAGGTCACCACGTTGATGCGCAATACAAAGCAGGTGATGTGTTGATGTTTGGCCCTGAAACTCGCGGCCTACCCGCAGAGATCATTGAAGGCTTGCCAATGGAACAGCGTATTCGCATCCCAATGATGCCAGACGCACGCAGCCTGAACCTTTCGAATGCCGTTGCGATCATTGCTTTTGAAGCCTGGCGTCAAATGGGCTTTGAAGGGGCGTTGTAAGCTCAACGAATTCCAGACACAAAAAAGGGCGCGGAATGCGCCCTTTTGTTTTCTTGATTCACTGATTCAATCAGTTGAGCTTGTTACGATCATCGTCGTCTTTACGCTCGTATTCACCTTCGAAGGTGTTGCCGTTGTCCGAGCGAGAATCAAACGGGTCACGATGAAACGGATCTTGCTCAAATGGCCCTTGGTTTGAGAAACCACCTTGGAAGCCACCACCATGCATGGTTTTGACGACCATCTTGCTCATCAAGTATTTCGCAATCGCGGCACGCGGCGCAGGCAGCAATACCACCATACCCAACGCGTCGGTCATAAAGCCGGGAGTCAGCAATAGCACACCGGCAACCGCTAGCATCACACCTTCAAAAATTTGCTGTGCTGGAATTTCGCCTTGTCCAAGACGGCCCTGAACAGACATCAAGGTTTGAATACCTTGGCTGCGCACTAATGACGCGCCGACAAATGCCGTGATCAGCACTAATGCGATGGTTGGCCAGAGACCTAAAAAGCCCCCCACCTGAATAAATAAGCCAATTTCAATGATTGGGACGAAAATAAACGCCAATAATAAGATAGGAAACACACGCCCTCCTTTGTTTAATTCAGTGTAATGGTAAAAGCCAAGTAACCTCAAACGAATCGTTGTAAAAAAGCGTGTTCATACTCATGGCTTTTTTATTCAAGCGAACACACAGGCAAACTTTGCGAAAACACGCTATACATTTATGCGTTGCATTTGTGCGCATACCGATTTTTTCGTGCTTGAAAAGTGCCAATTTCGAACTCTAAAAAACCATGTTTGTCGAGGAAAATTGAATACCCACAAAGGGTTATTAATAACCCGTTCATACTTTGCAAATTATTGACTCATGAAAAGCGAAAAAGGTGATCTAGTTACTATTTTTATGCGCTAGGTGCAGTATGATGTGCCACATAAGTCAGGACGGATTTTCCAGCCAAAAATTCTGATGAATGGATTCTAGATTGCAGAAATGGCTAATAAATAACTTTATTATCAGAATTATCATCTAAGGATCCTGCTATGGCTACCCTATCTGATGCTCCAAAAACAGCAAACCAAGCCACTCGTATTGAAGAAGATCTATTAGGTCAACGTCATGTCCCTGCTGATGCGTACTACGGCATTCATACCCTACGTGCGATCGAAAACTTCAACATCTCTAACGTAACTATTTCTGACGTACCTGAGTTCGTACGCGGCATGGTGATGACGAAGAAAGCAGCGGCGTTGGCGAACAAAGAACTTGGCGCTATTCCTAAAGAAGTTGCTAACTACATCCTAGAAGCGTGTGATTTGATCCTAGAAACAGGCAAGTGTATGGATCAGTTCCCTTCAGACGTATTCCAAGGCGGCGCGGGTACTTCCGTTAACATGAACACTAACGAAGTTATCGCGAACGTTGCACTTGAACTGATGGGCAAAGAAAAAGGCCAATACGAGTTCATCAACCCGAACGACCACGTTAACAAGAGCCAATCTACTAACTGTGCGTACCCAACTGGTTTCCGTATCGCGGTTTACAACAGCGTACACAAACTAATGGAAGCGATTGAATACCTAAAAGGCGCATTCGATCTTAAAGCAACTGAATTCAAAGACGTATTGAAGATGGGTCGTACTCAGCTTCAAGACGCGGTACCAATGACTGTTGGTCAAGAGTTCCACGCTTGGGCTGTAACGCTAAACGAAGAGATTCGTGCTCTAGATTACACATCTAAACTCCTACTAGAAATCAACCTAGGTGCAACCGCAATCGGTACTGGTCTTAACACACCAACTGGTTACCAAGCTCTAGCAGTGAAACACCTAGCGGAAGTAACTGGCCTTGACGTTGTACCTGCAGAAGACCTAATCGAAGCGACTTCTGACTGTGGTGCATACGTAATGACTCACAGTGCGCTAAAACGTCTAGCAGTGAAACTATCGAAGATCTGTAACGACCTTCGTCTACTTTCTTCTGGTCCTCGCGCGGGTCTAAACGAATTGAACCTACCTGAAATGCAAGCAGGTTCTTCAATCATGCCAGCGAAAGTAAACCCAGTTATCCCAGAAGTAGTAAACCAAGTTTGCTTCAAAGTTCTAGGTAACGACAACACGGTTTCTTTCGCAGCAGAAGGCGGTCAGCTACAGCTAAACGTAATGGAACCGGTTATCGCACAAAGCATGTTTGAGTCTATCTCTCTACTACACAATGCGTGTGTGAACCTACGTGATAAATGTATCGACGGCATCACTGTAAACAAAGAAATCTGTGAGAACTACGTTTACAACTCAATCGGTATCGTAACTTACCTAAACCCATACATTGGCCACCACGAAGGTGACATTGTCGGTAAGATTTGTGCAGAAACTGGTAAGAGTGTTCGTGAAGTCGTACTTGAGCGCGGCCTGCTAACTGCAGAAGAACTTGATGAAATCTTAACAGTTGAAAACTTCATGCATCCTACTTACAAAGCGAAACGCTACGAGTAAGCATTGAAGCTAAGGGGGGCCATCCAGGCCCCTTTTTTAGGCTTTTTCACGGTAACCACATTTTTAATAAGCTTTTATTGCCGTAGGCCGCTGGGTTCTGATTCTCTGAACATTTACTCCTGTTCCTGAGTGTTCAAAAAATCAGAATCAAATAAAAAACTAAAGAGGTATCAATATGGTCATGGTCGAACTCTTCGTGGTTCTGCTCTTCATCTATTTGGGGGCAAGAATCGGCGGTATCGGCATTGGTTTTGCCGGTGGTGCTGGGGTCATTGCGTTGTCTTTGATCTTGGGTGTCCCGACAAGCCAAGCGTACATTCCTGTTGACGTAATTTTGATCATCATGTCTGTAATCACGGCTATCGCAGCAATGCAAGTGGCTGGTGGTTTGGATTGGATGGTACAAGTTGCGGAAGACTTTTTGCGTAAACATCCTGAGCGCATCACCTTTTATGCGCCAATCGTAACATTCCTAATGACACTAATGGCGGGTACAGGTCACACAGCATTCTCTACTCTACCGGTTATTGCAGAAGTAGCGAAAGGCCAAGGCGTTCGCCCTTCTCGTCCACTGTCTATCGCAGTTGTGGCATCGCAAATCGCTATCACAGCTTCTCCAATTTCAGCGGCAGTTGTGGCGTTTGCTGCAATGTTGCATCCGTTTGGTGTGGATTACCTAACGCTACTTGCGATCTGTATTCCAACCACGTTCATCGCTTGTATGATCGGTGCATTCGTTGCGAACTTCATGGGCTGTGAGCTAAAAGACGATCCTGAATACCAAGAGCGTCTAGAGAAAGGCCTAATCAAGCTAAACACAGAAGCAAAACGCGAAATCCTACCAACTGCAAAAAAAGCGACGTTCATCTTCCTTGGCGCTATCGCTTTCGTCGTGTGCTACGCAGCGGCTATCTCTGGTTCAGTGGGTCTAATCGAGAACCCAGCACTGGGTCGTAACGAAGCAATCATGACGGTCATGCTGGCAGCAGCCGCGGCGATCGTAATGAGCTGTAAAATTGATGCTGGCAAAATCCCAGCAGCAGCAACATTCCGTTCTGGTATGACAGCGTGTGTGTGTGTTCTTGGTGTGGCATGGCTGGGCTCTACGTTTGTAAACGCGCACGTTGATGGCATCAAAGAAGTGGCTGGTGCACTACTAGCTGACTACCCATGGATGCTAGCACTTGTTCTATTCTTCGCGTCTATGCTGCTTTACTCTCAAGGTGCAACTACCGTTGCGCTTATGCCTGCAGCACTTGCAATCGGTGTAGCGCCACTAACAGCGGTTGCGTCTTTCGCAGCAGTAAGTGCGCTATTCGTACTACCAACTTACCCAACGCTACTAGCTGCGGTTGAGATGGATGACACGGGTTCAACTCGTATCGGTAAGTACGTATTTAACCACCCGTTCTTCGTTCCAGGCGTGGTCACCATCGCATCAGCGGTAGCACTTGGCTTCGCATTCGGTGGTCTACTGATCTAGTAGAAACAGAGTCTTACTCGGGGAGCTTCGGCTCCCTTTTTTCTTTTCTGCGCCTTGAGTATTGCTTAACAAATCTTCACTTGGATGAAACTTATTAACTCGCCTGCGGGTCTGATTGAGTTACACTAACGGCAATTATCTAAGATGAATTGAACCTTTTATGCGCGCATTACTTTCCGTTTTACTCTTAGGGCTCATTACCTTTTCCACTCCGTCTTTGGCTTTATTTGGCAAAGACCAGTTTAACAATAGCCAGAACAACAGCTTTGGTAGCAGCAACGACAGCTTTGTTCCGGTCGACCAAGCGTTCCCATTTAACTTCTACCAACAAGACGACAAATTGATGCTCGATTGGCAGGTACGAGACGGCTACTACCTGTATCAAGAGCGCTTGTCTGTGTCTGGTGAAAACATCTCTCTTGGCGAACTGCAAATGGAAAACGGCACGCCACATAAAGATGAATTTTTCGGTGATGTGCACATCTACACCACGCCTTTATTTGTGAATGTACCGCTTGATGAGTGGCAAGAAGGTGCACGCGTAATCGTGCAATATCAAGGCTGTGCAAAGGCTGGATTCTGCTACCCGCCAGAAACTCGCATCATTCCAATAGACGCTTTTATGGCTTCCATTGCTGATTCTGCAGTCGCAACAAAACCAACTCAATCGACAGCAAACAACAACCAAACAAGCGCGACATCACCAACGGTGAGCACGTCAGTGTCATCAAACAACGCTCCAGCACCAGTCACTGAGCAAGACAGCCTCGCGGCGAACCTTGCTGACAATTGGTGGACTCCGCTGCTGTTTTTAGCTCTTGGTGTAGGCTTAGCGTTTACGCCATGTGTTCTGCCAATGTACCCAATTTTGACCAGCATCGTACTTGGCAGCGGGAAACTCAGCCAACGCCGCGCTCTGGGTTTATCCCTAGTTTACGTGCAAGGCATGGCGCTGACTTACACTCTTCTCGGCTTAGTGGTGGCATCAGCAGGCATGCAGTTCCAAGCGGCAATGCAACACCCATATGTGTTGATTGGTTTGAGTATCTTATTCGTCACGTTGGCACTCTCCATGTTTGGTGTGTACACCCTGCAATTGCCAAGCAGTGTACAAACGTGGCTAAACAACCTAAGCAACAAACAACAAGGCGGCAGCAGCGCAGGCGTATTCGCGATGGGTGCGATCTCAGGTCTGGTGTGCTCACCGTGTACCACGGCACCTCTGTCGGGCGCACTACTCTACGTTGCACAAAGTGGTGACTTGCTGACTGGTGGTATTGCGCTTTACGCACTGGCGATGGGTATGGGTATTCCGCTGATTCTCGTGGCGGTATTTGGCAACAAACTGCTGCCAAAAGCCGGCGGTTGGATGGACCGCGTGAAGACACTATTTGGTTTCATTCTGCTGGCAGCACCAATCTTCTTGCTTGAGCGTATCTTGCCAGAAATGTGGTCGACGGCGTTGTGGTCTGCGCTCGGTATCGCGGCATTTGGTTGGTTGTATCACATCAAAAACAGCTTGGAGTTTGGTGGCTGGAAGCAAAGCGCAATTGGCATTATTGCCGTCCTCGGTTTGTTCGCCTCCGCGCAACCAGCACTGAATTATTGGTTTGGCAATCACGAAACCCAAGCACAACAAACAACGGTTAGCTTTACTCCCATTGCTAATGTGGCCGAGCTTGAAGAGCAACTGGCGCTGGCGAAAGCCGCAGGTAAACCTGTCATGCTCGACTTCTACGCCGACTGGTGTGTAGCGTGCAAAGAGTTTGAGAAGTACACCTTCCACGATCCAAAAGTCGAAGCCAAGCTGCAAGACTTTGTGTTGCTGCAAGCGGATGTCACCAAAAACCAAGTGCAAGATATTGAGCTACTCAAACACATGAACGTGCTGGGTTTGCCGACCATCGAATTCTGGGATGCGAAAGGCGAACACGTTTCAAACGCTCGTTTAACTGGCTTTATGCAAGCCGAGCCTTTCTTAGAGCACATCAATCGATTCTGATATCACATCATTCAAACGCCAGCGATTTTCGCTGGCGTTTTTTGTTGCACAGATTTGAATGAGAAAAATGCGGCTATATGCAATTTTCCTAATAAAAGTCGATTTGGTTCAGACTTTTAGCGAATAAATATTGTCCACCTTCTCAAAGCTGGACAATAATTCATTTAACGAAATAGTCAAAAGTGTTTAACGTCATGGATTCGACCTACACCATCATCATCGCCGATGATCACCCTCTCTTCCGTAATGCATTGTTCCAATCGGTACACATGGCTGTCAGTGGTGCCAATCTGCTTGAAGCAGACTCTCTTGATGCCCTGCTTGCATTACTCGCCAAAGAGGAAGAGCCGGATTTGGTGCTGTTGGATCTCAAAATGCCTGGGGCTAATGGAATGTCGGGGCTTATCCACTTAAGAGCGGAATACCCAGATTTGCCTATCGTTGTGGTATCCGCCAGCGAAGAGCCAACGGTGGTGAGTCAAGTGAAGAGCCATGGTGCGTTTGGCTTTATTCCGAAATCGAGTGATATGCGTGAACTGGTCAATGCACTCAACCAAGTGCTCAATGGCGACCCATACTTCCCTGAAGGGCTGATCACCAATAACGCAGCGTGTAATGATTTAGCAGAGAAGATTGCCGCGCTAACGCCACAGCAATACAAAGTGTTGGGGATGTTGTCTGATGGCTTGCTGAACAAACAAATCGCTTACGAGTTGAATGTATCAGAAGCCACCATCAAAGCACACATGACGGCGATTTTCCGCAAGCTCGGCGTGAAGAACCGCACGCAAGCCGTCATCATGTTAACGGAAATGAATGATTAGGACTTAGTCCTCCTCTTCCCCTTCCTCTTCTTCATTGGGTAAACGTAAACCAACCTTAGTCACTTGGTGATCCACCACGTCCGCGATTACCCATTGCAATCCTTGCCATTCAAACTGGTCGCCCAAAACAGGCGTGCTACCCAGTTGTTCCTCAACAATATTGCTCAAGGTTTTATCTTGCAGTTCATCGCCCAAATTCAAACCGTACATCATCGCCACGTCGGCCAGCTTCACTTCAATATCTAAGAAGAAATCACCAAAGAAACGAGTCAGAGAGGCTTTCTCCGGCGCTTCACTGAACAACAAGCTCAATGCAGCTAAGTCTTTCTCTTGAGCCAATACACATAGGGTATCGTCTTCTTCCAACCTGGTACTGCCCGATGGGTGAAGCAGTTCTTGATTACGGAAAACAGCCGCAATACGCGTGCCCTCAGGCATCGACAAACTACGCAGCGGTTCGCCAATGCACCATTTATCCGCTTTCAATCGGTAGATAAACAGTTCCCACTCACTGGTTGGGTAAATCTCCACACCAGTGCGAGAGATTGGCTCAGGCTTTGGTGGCAACTCAACCTTGGCAAGCGACATCGCTTTGGTCAGCGTACCGCCCTGAACGATCAGCGATACCATAACCACGAAGAAGGCCAAGTTGAAGTACAGCTGCGCGTCTGGCAAACCAGCCATCATAGGGAATACCGCAAGAATGATTGGCACCGCGCCGCGCAAACCAACCCAAGAGACAAACCACTTCTCACGTGGCGTGAAGCTCTTAAATGGCAGCAGTCCAATCCACACGGAAATAGGACGGGCAAACAAAATCATACCAAACGCAAGCGCCAAGCCTGGCACCGCAATACTCAGCAAGTTCGACGGCGTAACCAACAAACCAAGCACGAGGAACATGCCAATTTGCGCTAGCCACGTCATACCATCTAGCACATGCAGAATCGAATGACGGCTGCGCGTTGGACGGTTACCCAGCAATAAACCCACGAGGTAAATCGACAAAATACCGCTGCCGCCTAACGAGTTCGACAACGCGAAAATGATCAAGCCTCCGCTGACGGTCAAAATCGAGTACAAGCCATCCGGCAGTTGATTGCGATTGATGACTTTCCACAAGACCCAGCCACCAGCAAAACCAAGAAGCGCACCGATACCAAACTGCTTAACAAAACTGAGCACTAAAAAGCCGGCGCTTAACTCCGTACCCGTACTAGAAAGAATCGCAATTAACGTGACGGTCAAGAACACCGCCATTGGGTCGTTGGTGCCCGATTCAATTTCTAACGTCGAGCCAACACGTTCGTTCAGACTGCGCCCTTTCAATAAAGAGAAGACCGCGGCCGCATCCGTTGAACCGACAATCGCGCCAACCAAGATACCTTGCAATAAATCCAAATCGAACAGCCAGGTCGCCATCAAGCCAGTTAACAATGTCGTGATGGCTACGCCTATAGTTGCCAACGACACCGAAGGCCACAAGGCGACCCGAAAACTGGCGACTCTCGTTCGCATCCCGCCATCCAAAAGAATGATGGCGAGCGCTAAGTTACTGACTAAATAAGCGATGGAATAACTATCAAATAAGATTCCGCCAAGGCCATCTTCCCCAGCCAACATACCTACCGCAAGAAATACGAGAAGGATTGGAATCCCCAACTTTGAGGACACGGGGCTTAAAAGAACGCTCAGTGCAATCAGTAATGCACCAATCAGAAAAAAGCTGTTAATGGTGTCTGCGTCCATTCTCACCCTCCCTAAATGAAAAGCTACAAACAATCTCAACGAGTAAGCATATAAGTTCCTAAATCACCTCAACTTTAAGATGTAAGCGCGATGAGTTAAGCACAAGCTTTATTGTGCCTTAAAACCGTGCTCCGGTACGAAAACTTTATGTAAACAAATCACTTGAGAAGGTTGAATCTAGGTATAGATTCGGTGAAATCAATGAAGAAAAGATTAACCAATGCAACATATTGAAAATTTTATGCATCAAATCATTAGACCTTAGGATGATTTAACACCTTTTTAACATCGTCAAATCTTATCGATTTCGCCGTAAACGCCCATTATTCGGTCGTTTTTCCTTTTTTACGCCCCGACTAAAGTTGAAAAGAGTTATTGCCAACACCTTGCTAATGTACATTATGAAACATTTTTTTAACAACAATACCAATCGTAAGGAGACGGCAATGGCATTTGAAAGCGAAGAAAGAGCCAAAGCCTATTGGGACAAAAACGTGAAGCTCATGATCGGTCTAATGGTCATCTGGTTCGTCGTGTCTTTCGGCTGCGGCATTTTATTTGTCGACGTACTTAATCAATTTCAATTAGGTGGATACAAACTTGGTTTCTGGTTTGCTCAGCAGGGCTCCATCTATGCCTTCCTAGGTATTATTTTCTACTACGCGTGGAGAATGCGCCAAATCGACCGTGAATTCGGCGTGGATGAGTAAGGAGTCACTCAGATGGATTTGAAAACTATCACTTATCTGGTTGTTGGTGCGACGTTTGTCCTCTACATCGGTATTGCGATTTGGGCACGCGCTGGATCAACCAAAGAGTTCTACGTCGCGGGCGGTGGTGTAAACCCTATCGCTAACGGCATGGCAACCGCAGCAGACTGGATGTCTGCGGCATCGTTTATCTCGATGGCGGGTCTGATTGCCTTTATGGGTTACGGCGGCAGCGTATTCCTAATGGGCTGGACTGGTGGTTACGTGCTGCTTGCACTGTTGCTTGCCCCTTACCTACGTAAGTTCGGTAAATTTACCGTGCCTGAGTTTGTCGGCGAGCGTTTCTACTCCAAGACAGCGCGTATCGTAGCCGTAGTGTGTCTGATCATCGCGTCGGTCACTTATGTTATCGGTCAGATGAAAGGCGTTGGCGTTGCGTTTGGTCGCTTCCTTGAGGTGGATTACTCAACCGGTCTACTGATTGGTATGTGTATCGTATTCATGTACGCCGTTCTTGGGGGCATGAAAGGCATCACTTACACGCAGATTGCTCAGTATTGCGTACTCATTTTGGCTTACACTATTCCTGCAATCTTTATCTCTCTGCAGCTTACCGGCAATCCAATTCCACAAATAGGGCTCGGCAGTACCATGGCCGGCACCGATGTCTATCTGTTGGATCGGCTAGACCAAGTGGTGACGGAGCTCGGCTTTAGTGAATACACCACTCAAGTCCGCGGTGACACGCTAAACATGTTCGTTTACACCATGTCACTGATGATCGGTACTGCGGGTCTGCCACACGTAATCATCCGTTTCTTCACTGTACCGAAGGTGCGTGATGCTCGTACCTCTGCAGGTTGGGCACTTGTGTTCATCGCTATCCTATACACAACGGCTCCAGCAGTATCAGCAATGGCACGTCTAAACCTAATGGATACCGTTAACCCAGCGCCGGGCCAACACTTGGCTTATGACGAACGTCCTACTTGGTTCAAAAACTGGGAGAAAACGGGTCTGCTTGGCTTTGATGATAAGAACGGTGATGGCAACATCAACTACACATCAGATGCTGCAACTAACGAACTGAAAGTTGATAACGACATCATGGTACTGGCTAACCCTGAGATCGCGAAACTACCTAACTGGGTTATCGCACTGGTCGCAGCGGGTGGTCTAGCGGCGGCACTATCAACCGCAGCGGGTCTATTGCTGGCGATTTCGTCCGCGATTTCCCATGACTTAATCAAAGGGGTAATTAACCCGAATATCTCAGAGAAGAAAGAACTGCTCGCGAGTCGAATCTCGATGGCGGTGGCCATTGCAGTCGCAGGTTACTTGGGTCTGCATCCACCGGGCTTCGCGGCAGGTACGGTAGCACTGGCCTTCGGTCTGGCGGCGTCCTCCATCTTCCCGGCTCTGATGATGGGTATCTTCAGTAAGAACATCAACAAAGAAGGTGCTATCGCGGGTATGATTGCCGGTATCAGTATCACTCTGTTCTACGTGTTCCAACACAAAGGTATCCTATTCATCGCAGATTGGACTTACCTAGAAAGCTGGGGCAGCAACTGGTTCCTAGGCATTGAGCCAAACGCATTTGGTGCGATTGGTGCCTTATTCAACTTCATCGTCGCGTTCGCTGTATCGAAAGTAACAGCAGAAACACCACAAGAAGTGAAAGACCTAGTCGAACACGTTCGCGTACCGGTAGGTGCTGGTAGCGCAGTGGATCACTAAAATATAACCAAAACCACAAAAGCCCCGTTTGGAACCTGCCGTCCGGGGCTTTTTTATTCTCACTTTTCAGTTACCATATTCGCAGTATGTCGTTGCAAGGAAGCCAAGAGTTTATTCTCACTTTTCAGTTACCATATTCGCAGTATGTCGTTGCAAGGAAGCCAAGATGTTCAAAAACAAGCACTTTATTCTCGCCCTGTTAATCGCGCCCATCCTTTCTATCATTGCCTACTTTGGTACCGATATGGCACTGAGCGAAAAGCCTCATGCCGCTAAAGAAGGGGAAACTTACAAGCTCGCGAGTAAGTCCAACTGCCGTTACACCAGTGGACTATGTGACATGGAAAATGGCGATTTTAAAGTTAAGTTCCGTTCTGAAAAACTGACAAAAGATAGCCTAGAATTGTCTCTCAACACTGCCTATCCGCTGGAAGGCGTCAAGCTGTCCGTAGTCGATGACCAACAACAGAACGCTCAGCCGATTGATATGACACGCGCCGATCAAGCTGGCCAAAACTGGTACATCACTCTGCCAAAGCCAACCTCCGCAGAGAGCTGGTTACGAGTCGTTATCCAAGCCGAAGGCACGCTTTACTACGGCGAAACACAAACAGCATTTGTGAAATACGAAACCTTGTTTACTGAGTAACATTACGCTGCTTATCCTTCTAAACAACGGATAAGCTTTGCTGCGGGATGAAAACCCAACCATTTCTGCCGATGCGACTGCGTCGGCTTTTTTATATCTAATCTTGTCGAAAATAGAGGGTTGCTAATTTATTTTTAATTGATAATAATTATCATTATCCAATTAATTGAGGCAGATATGAAACGCAGAAAGGACATATTCAACGCCTTCTTCAAAGCGCAAGATCGCTTCCAACTTGCCGCGCCAAGTGGCTTTGAGCCCGACGTCATTCATGACTATATTCATTGGGGTATGGTGTTGTCATCCAGCTATGAGCATGAAGCAGAAGACGAAAACTTACTCTTGTGCGAACTGTTTTTGCGCCAAGTGTATTTCCACCTTCTCGAAGCGATTCAAGACCCAACTCGCACTCGTACATTTCGCCGAGTCTGCCTTGATTCGGTTCACACGCCCTTATTCTGCCTCAAACGTTACTACTATCAGTTTGAACATGGCGACGTAAAGTTTCTCCAATTACAACAACAATTACGCCTCATTCAGACTTCTCTTGATTAAACGAAAGGAACCCTACTATGACCACCGAATTTCGTATTGAAACCGACAGCATGGGCGAAGTAAAAGTCCCGGCGAATGCCTTGTATCAAGCGCAAACTCAGCGCGCTATCGATAACTTCGCATTCAGCCAGCACACCATGCCAAGCGGTTTCATCCAAGCTTTAGCCCACATCAAACAGACGGCAGCACTGACCAACGCACAACTAGGGTTACTGGAAGGTGATATCGCTAATGCGATTGCAGACGCTGCGCAAGCCATTATTGATGGCCAACATCTCGATCAGTTCCCTATCGACCTATTCCAAACCGGTTCTGGGACAAGCTCCAACATGAACGCTAATGAAGTGATTGCCACGCTCGCGTCTGAATTGCTTGGCGGCAACGTCAATCCGAATGACCACGTTAACATGGGTCAAAGCAGTAACGATGTGGTGCCGACGGCGATTCAAGTCAGCTCAGCACTTGCTATTGAACACAAGTTGTTGCCTGCACTGGCTCATCTTAGCCAAAGCCTAGAAACCAAGAAGCAAGCTTTGCAAGGCGTCGTAAAAACAGGCCGAACTCATTTGATGGACGCCATGCCAATCACTTTCGCGCAAGAGCTGGGCGGCTGGCAATTCCAGATTGAACACGCTAAACAAGCCATTGAACAAACACTGCCGATGGTGAAAGCCCTTGCCCAAGGCGGCACTGCCGTTGGCACAGGGATCAACGCCGATTCGCGTTTTGCCTCTCTGTTTGCAGACAACCTCACTCAGTCCACTCGAGTCACCTTTACTTCAAGCGACAATTTCTTCTTCAACCTCAGCAGCCAGGATGCGATCGTCGCACTGTCTGGACAGCTCAAAACAGCAGCAGTTGCGATCATGAAGATCGCAAACGATCTTCGCTGGATGAACTCTGGCCCATTGGCTGGCTTGGGTGAAATCGAACTGCAAGGCTTACAGCCGGGTTCATCAATCATGCCGGGCAAAGTAAACCCGGTTATTCCTGAAGCCGCAGCCATGGCGTCAGCGCAAGTGATTGGCAACGACGCAACCATCACCATCGCGGGTCAGTCTGGCAACTTCCAGTTGAATGTTATGCTACCCGTGATTGCACATAATATTTTGGAGAGCATTGAGCTCGTTGCGAACAGTGCGACCGCCCTTGCCGATAAGGCGATTGCGACCTTTGATGTTCGACAAGATAACCTCGATATTGCTTTGGCCAAGAATCCGATTTTAGTCACCGCACTAAATCCGGTGATCGGGTATTTGAAAGCGGCAGAAGTGGCGAAGAAAGCCTACAAACAAGGACGAGCCATCATTGATGTGGCCGAAGAGGAAACGGATTTAGACCGCGAAACGCTTGAAAGGCTGCTTAATCCAGCCAAATTGACTCAAGGTGGCGTGGCAGAGTAAAGCACTGCTTTGAATATCCGCAGAATACAAAGAGACCTCTCATTGGAGGTCTCTTACTATCTGGCTCATGCGCTCAACTTACCTAAGCTACGCGACTCGATTGAGCACCGAGCGCAATTTGAGTGGCTTAACTGGTTTGGCAATAAAGCTGAAACCGTTCGCTTTGATGCCTTCCATCATATCGTCAGTACGGTCAGCACTGATGATCACCCCTTCAAAACGATTCCCCAGACGCAAACGACACTGTTGCAACACTTCTAACCCCGTACGTCCATTATCCAATCGATAATCAGAGAAAATGACGTCTGGCACCCAATCGCCTTCGAGCGCTTGTAAGCTTTCGACGAGATCCGTCGCAACCCGTATGTCACACCCCCAACGAGAGAGCAGATTTTCCATTCCGACCAAAATGTCAGGTTCGTTATCGACACACAGAATTCGCAAGTGGCACAACTCCGATTGAGGACTGGTATCGACTTTCGCAGGGTGTGGCTGAACGTGATGAGCCTTATCCAAGGTTATTGAGAACACGCTGCCTTTACCAAACCACGAACGCATTGAAATTTCGTGCCCCAACACCTGCGCAATCCCTTTGGAAATCGCCAAGCCTAATCCCAAACCTTGATCGGAGCGCACTTGCGTTCCGCGATTAAACTCTTCGAAAATTTCCTGCTGTTTTTCTTCCTCGATGCCCATGCCGTTATCCCACACATCAATGCGAACACGTCCTTGAACTCGGCGCACTCCCAGAGCGACTTTACCATTTGGGCTGTAACGGAAGGCATTGGTGAGGAAATTCTGCACTACACGGCGCAGTAATTTAGGGTCCGATTTCACCATTAGAGAAGATGGGATCATAGTGAACTCGATCCCCTGTTGTTTGGCTAATGCGCTGAATTCCGCATTGAGGTTCGCCAGAACATCGTTGACCGCGAAGCCATGCACATTGACTTCCAACTTACCCGATTCCAAACGCGAAATATCCAGCAAATCTCCGATCAAATCTTCTGCCGCGCCTAACGCACTTTCGATGTGTGCCGACAACTTGCGAGTTTCGCTGTCTTTGGCTACTTCAGAAAGTGAAGACGCAAACAAACGGGCGGCATTGAGCGGCTGCATCAAGTCGTGACTCACGGCCGCTAAAAAACGCGATTTCGATTTCGATTCCAAATCCGAACGCTGCGTCGCTGCCACCAACTGCTTGTTGAGTTGCTCCAACTCTCTGGTGCGCGCGCGTACTCGTTCTTCTAACGTTTCATTGGCGTCTTTCAGCGCTTGCTCAGCATCGCGGAATACGGTGATGTCCGTAAAGCTCATTACAAAACCACCGCCGGGCATCGGGTTACCTTGCACTTCAATCACTCGTCCATCAGGGCGCACACGGGAAGAGGTATGTCGCGTGCCTTGCTCAAGATGATACACGCGGCGGCGTACGTGGTCTTCTGGATCGCCGGGGCCACATAAACCTTGCTCAGCATTGTGGCGAATCACATCAGCAATCGGTCGGCCGACTTGAATCAATCCGGGCGGGAATACAAACAGTTCTAGGTAACGCTGGTTCCACGCCACCAGCCGCAGTTGTTTGTCGACCACCGCAATCCCTTGGCCGATATGTTCTATCGCCCCTTGGAGTAACCCGCGGCTAAAGTCGTACAGCTCGGAAGCTTCATCAACAATGGTTGCGACTTCTTCAAGCTGCATATTCCTGCCTTGCAACGCAGAAGTGAGTACTAACTTAGCGGAAGAGGCACCAAACACCCCAGCCAATACGCGTTCAGTGTGACGAATCAACGAAGACGGCGCTTGTTGGTTCGGTAACAACTCCTCTCGCTGCTGGCTCCAATAGGCTTGGAAAGCCACTTTCACCCGAGTGCGGCCAACAAAGCGCGAGGCAAGCATTTCCAGCTCAGCCACGGTAACACGACTTTGATACAAGCTGATGTTTTCGCTTTCAGGCAGCGGTGTTCCGACAAAAGACGCCGACTGTAAGCGCTCACTTAGGCTTGGACGCGTCGCCAGAGACACCGCGACAAAACACACCGCGTTCGCCACCACACTCATGATCATGCCCCAATCCGAAATCGCAATGTCGAAGCTCGACAGCACCTCTGGCGGCGTGATTAACCAAATCAAAAAGTTGTTGCTGGCATTACCAGCTAACATGTCGGTTTGGCTCATTAAGGTAATCAACCAAATCGTAAAACCGACCGCGAGGCCAACATAAACGCCTTTCTTGTTACCCTGACACCAATACATACCGCCAATCAATGCAGGGGCAAACTGGGTAATGGCTGCAAACGAGAGAAAACCTATCGCAGAGAGTGAGTGGATACTATCTAAGGCCTGATAAAATCCCCATGCACCAATCAACAAAATCAGAATTAGAGCGCGGCGAATACGCAACAAAAGCTCCGAGAAATGGTGATGGTTGCGCTGCGCCAAGCGCATTCGGCGTAATATCAGCGGCATCACCAAGTCGTTCGATACCATGATCGCCAAAGCAATGGTTGATACAATCACCATACCGCTCGCCGCCGAAGTACCGCCCAAAAACGCCAGTAGCGCAATCTCGCTTGCCCCCACCGCCATCGGCACACTGATCACGTAAGTATCGGCAGATGTTCCGCTCAATAACCCTTGCCCGACCCACGCGATTGGCAACACAAATACGCCCATCAAAATCAGATACAACGGGAACAACCAACGCGCAACGTGCAAGTCTTGCGCACGTTCATTTTCCACCACCATGGTGTGAAACTGGCGCGGCAAACAGACAATTGCCAACATGGTCAGCACAGTATGAATCAATAAGGTTGGAATGTTTGGCGACTGGTAGGTTTCAGAAGCCACTTCAATCAGGCTCAAGTTTTCCGTGCTCATCGCCAGCCAGACAATGAAAATCCCCACCACCAAAAACGCCAGTAATTTGATGATGGATTCGAACGCGATCGCCATCATCATCCCACGGTGATGCTCGGTGTTATCAATATGGCGAGTACCAAACAACATGGTAAAAATGGCCAGTGCCACCACGACAAACCAAGACACGCTGTCATTCTGATAACCAAAATCGGTCGCCAATTCCGGGGCGATGATCTCCAACCCCATGGTGATGCCACGTAACTGCAAGGCGATGTAAGGTAAGATCCCCGCCACCGCAATCAATGTGACGACCACCGCCAAACCTTGCGATTTTCCGTAACGGGCACCAATAAAATCAGCGATGGAAGTGATGTGTTCGCGCTTCGCGATCAGAATGAGTCGAGCCAGAACTCGCCATCCGATGGTAAACACCAAAATCGGCGCGATATAGATGGGCAAGAAAGACCAAGGATTGCTGCTCGCCTGCCCAACCGTGCCGTAGAAGGTCCACGAGGTACAGTACACCGCAATCGAGAGGCTATAAATCCACGGTCGCCAACGGGCGAGCCAGCGCTTCTGTATGTCTCCGTACCACGCGATTATAAATAGGGCTCCCAAGTACGCCAAAGAAACGGGAACCACCAGCCATCCTTGCATCCGATATCCTTTCTAGCTTTTCTTACAGAAAATAAAAAAACCTCTCCTTGAGGGAGAGGTTTCATTTAACACTGCTTTCACAATGGAGACAAAGATTAGTTTTTAACCTTTGTCACAGAAGTCTAATTCTGTGTTTCAAGTGCCTTTTCAGACACATCCACCACGTTGTGGCTAGGCTCTTGAGGGTCCAATTTGATGAACAGCGCCAATAGGCCCATTGCCGCCATACCCCAGAACACCAGCGCGCCCCAGTGCTCGTAACCCCAACCACTGAGCACCGTCATCAGCGCGATAAATGCGCCAAGCGGGATCGCGTTGTATAGCGCTTGCAGCGCCACCATTTTGTGCTCTTCAGAGTTTTGGATGTATTGAATGGCCGCAATGTGCGCCGTCGCGAATGTCACACCGTGCAGAAGTTGCACGATAACCAACGCAACGATAGACGTTGTTGCAGCGGTCATTCCCCAACGCATCATCACACCACAAGCTGCAACAATAAACAGCGTGCGCAGAGCCCAGCCAGCAAACAGACGCTTACTCAATGCAAACACAGCCACTTCTGCCGCAACGCCCAGACTCCACAAGTAGCCGATCACGTCTTCTGAGTGACCCGCCGCTTTCCAGTGAATGGCACTAAAGCCGTAGTACGCCGCATGACTACCTTGGATAAGTGACACCAAAACCAAGAACTTCACCACTGATTTATCGGTAAGCAGTGCGGATAATTTCGGACGTTCAGTATGCTGGTCACCGCGAGTGACAGGCATTGGATTGATGCTGCGCATCGCGAAAAGCAATGAAAAGAACACCCCCACCATCGCGGTGTACAGAATCATATCCGAGCCAAATTCTGCGACAAGGAAACCCACCACCGTTGAACCCGCAATGAAGGCTATAGACCCCCACAAACGCGTGCGACCGTAATCCAACATTTTCAAGCGAGCGTAGTAGTTTGCCATCGCGTCTGATAGCGGAACTACCGGACCACAACACAAGTTAAACAACACCGTTGCCAATGCCATGAGCCAAAAACTGCCGCCCGTAAAAAAGTGGAAACCAACAAAAATGAGGGCTGCAAAGCTCAACCAACGCAACGTTGGCATTAGATGTTCAACTCGGTGTACACGCGGGGTAATGACGAGGTTAGCCACGCAGCGTGTCGCCAAACCTAAACCAACCAGTAAACCAATGTCCGTGGAAGAAACGCCCTGTTCTTTAAACCACAACGACCAAAATGGCAGGTAAACGCCATACGCAAAAAAGAATCCGAGAAAGTACTGGGAAATCCAGCCATACGGAGAAGGTTTCAACATTACTAATATCCTAAAACGGGAACACCATCGCTCGAACCGTGGATTATGGATCGCTATGCGTATTAGAAAAAGGGAAGAATAGGCAACTTACCGTTTCCTCGATGTCATTCTGACTTTTGATGCGCCAAATTCGCCCATCAATGTCCAGCGGTTTAGACCAAAGTCGTCTGGCTTACGGCAAGAAATTTGTCAGACTTATACTGTGTTCCTCCCAATTTTAGGTGTCTCCATGCCTGACAAATTTAATATGCAATCTCCCCCGTTCGATCGTCTGACCGATGCTCAGCAAACTCGGCTGCGCTCGTCCTTAGATGTGGCGTACTATCGAACTCGAGATGTCATTTTATCTAGCGGGCAGACCAACCCTCACTTGCATATATTGATCAAAGGCGCAGTCGAAGAACGTTCCAAAGACCAATCCGAAGTGTTCGCTCATTACGCCAATGACGACATGTTTGATGTGCGTTCACTGTTTGAAGAATGCGTTCGACATCAATACATCGCGCTGGAAGACACCCTTTCGTACTTACTGCCAAAAGACGTTTTTCTCGAGCTTTATAACGAGAATGGCCAGTTCGCGGCTTACTTCGACAACAACTTATCCAAACGACAAGAACTCATCGAAGCCGCGCAGCAACAGCAAAACTTGGCCGAATTCATTCTGACCAAAGTCGATAACAGCATTTATCATCCGCCGATGATCCTCGCGCCAGAAACGCCAATCAACGAGGTAACTCGAACTCTAAAAGATAACGGCATCGATGCTGCATTGGTTCAGCTCCATGACGACGACCCGCGATTAGAAAAATGGCCGTCAGCTCACCCGTACGCCATCGTGACTCGTACCAACATGCTGCACTCGGTTATGTTGTATAATTGCGCCGTGGACACACCTGTAGGTGAGATCGCAACTTTCCCTGTCTACCATGTTGATGACGGGGATTTTCTGTTTAACGCCATGATCACCATGACACGTAATCGCATGAAGCGTTTGATGGTCTGCGAAGGTAATCGCGCGGTGGGCATGCTCGACATGACACAAATTCTCAGCGCGTTTTCGACGCACTCCCACGTGTTAACACTCAGCATTGCACGAGCAAGCAGCGTAGAAGAACTGGCGTTGGCCTCAAACCGTCAACGTCAACTGGTAGAAAGCTTGCTGAGAAACGGTATCCGTACTCGCTTCATCATGGAGCTCATCTCTGCGGTAAACGAACAAATTATCGAAAAAGCCTTTGAACTGGTGGTACCACCCGCTTTGCACGACCACTGTTGTTTGATCGTGCTGGGCTCAGAAGGGCGTGGCGAGCAAATTCTTAAGACCGACCAAGACAACGCGCTCATTATTGAAGACGGGCTAGAATGGCCGCATTGCGAACAAGTAATGCAATCATTTACCCATACTCTGCAGCAGCTTGGTTACCCACTCTGCCCCGGCAAAGTGATGGTCAACAACCCGAAATGGGTCAAAACGCAGCAAGAGTGGATCCACACCTTAGATCATTGGATTACGAAGGCGGAGCCTGAACCAATCATGGACTTGGCGATTTTCAGTGACGCACATGCAGTAGCAGGAAATCGAGAGCTTCTCACCCCAATAGCAAATCACCTCAGAGACAGCATGAAAGATCGCATGCTGGTTTTGTCGGATTTCACGCGCCCTGCTTTGCAATTTTCCGTGCCCCTTACTCTGTTTGGCAACGTAAAAAGTGCCAAGGATGGTTTGGATATCAAACGTGGTGGCATCTTCCCTATCGTGCATGGTATTCGCACCTTGTCGTTGGAATACGCGATTGAAGAAAAAAATACCTTTGAACGCATCGAAGCACTAAGAAAAAAACGCATCTTAGAACCTGAGACCGCAGACAACTTAAACGAAGCGTTGAAGCTGTTCTTTAAGATTCGCCTTCATCAGCAACTGAGTAAACAAGAAACACTTAACAATATTGATATCAAACAGTTAGACCGAACCGAGCGTGACTTGCTGCGTCATAGCTTGCATGTGGTGAAGAAGTTTAAGCAGTTCTTGGGCTTCCACTATCAAATCCGCGATTAAGCGCTTACACAAGTCAAAATGAGGCGTAGAGGATGAACTGGTTACAACGCAAATATTGGCATTACAAACTGAAAGGCTCGCCTTATCAGTCGCTGTTTTGTGCGCCACACAAAACCGAGTTTGTCTCTTTAGATTGTGAGACCACCAGCCTTGATCCGAACCGTGCTGAGTTGGTAACCATCGCGGCAACCAAGATCATCGACAACCGCATCCTCACCAGTCAGCCTTTTGAAGTACGCTTACGTGCGCCCCAATCGTTAGATTCTGGGTCAGTGAAAATTCATAAAATTCGCCACCAAGATCTGGCTGATGGTATCAGCGAGAAAGAAGCGTTGCTGAAACTGCTCGCGTTCATCGGCAACCGTCCTTTAGTCGGATATCACATTCGCTATGACAAAAAAATTCTCGACCTTGCCTGCCAAAGGCAACTCGGCTTCCCACTGCCAAACCCATTGATTGAAGTCAGCCAGATTTATCACGACAAATTAGAACGGCATTTACCCAATGCCTACTTCGACTTAAGTCTGGATGCGATTTGCAAGCACCTTGAACTACCCATTCAAGATAAACACGACGCACTGCAAGATGCGATTTCTGCCGCCTTGGTTTTTGTGCGCCTCACCAAGGGCGATCTGCCAAATCTCACCGCGCCATACACATAAATCCTGTTGACCTAGCTCCCATAATTACTTTTATTTCAAGCATTTTCCGGCACACCCCTCTGTCTCATCCTAAAGTCTAATTGTGGAAATACGCGCTGTGACTGACAGTTATAGGCACAACGTCGTTCTAGGACGACTGAGTATTTAAGAACCAAAAGACAGCCCTACAAAAATACATATTCAGAATCTTAAGTAGATTGGTGTAAGGCCGAGAATTAAGGCACAAGGAGAGAAGCCATGAGCGAAGCCCACGTTTATCCGGTAAAAGAAAATATTAAAACTCATACACACGCGGATAATGATACCTACCTAGCCATGTATCAGCAGTCGGTCACCGATCCAGAGGGCTTCTGGAACGAGCACGGCAAAATCGTTGATTGGATCAAACCTTTCACCAAAGTAAAAAGCACCTCATTCGACACCGGCCACGTTGACATTCGCTGGTTTGAAGATGGCACACTGAACGTATCTGCAAACTGTATCGACCGTCATCTCGCAGAACACGGCGACGACGTAGCGATCATCTGGGAAGGCGATGATCCAGCAGACGACAAAACGCTGACTTTCAACGAACTGCACAAAGAAGTGTGTAAGTTCTCCAATGCATTAAAAGACCAAGGCGTGCGCAAAGGCGACGTAGTATGTTTGTACATGCCAATGGTGCCAGAAGCGGCTATCGCTATGCTGGCGTGTACACGCATCGGCGCGGTGCATACCGTGGTGTTTGGTGGTTTCTCACCAGAAGCACTGTCTGGTCGTATCATCGACTCTGACGCGAAAGTTGTGATTACTGCGGACGAAGGTGTGCGCGGTGGACGTGCCGTTCCGCTGAAAAAGAACGTGGACGAAGCACTCACTAATCCAGAAGTAAAAACCATCAGCAAGGTTGTGGTACTAAAACGCACAGGCGGCAATGTAGATTGGCATGAGCATCGTGACGTTTGGTGGCACGAAGCAACCGCAAAAGTCTCTGATGTTTGTCCACCAGAAGAGATGAAAGCCGAAGACCCACTGTTCATCCTCTACACATCAGGCTCGACAGGCAAACCAAAAGGCGTACTTCACACAACAGGTGGCTACCTTGTTTATGCTGCCATGACGTTTAAATACGTCTTCGATTACCAACCAGGTGAAACGTTCTGGTGTACCGCAGACGTAGGCTGGATTACTGGCCACACGTACCTTATCTACGGACCACTTGCGAACGGTGCGAAAACCATCCTGTTCGAAGGTGTACCAAACTACCCAAACACAAGCCGTATGAGCGAAGTGGTCGATAAGCATCAAGTGAACATTCTGTACACCGCACCAACGGCTATTCGTGCGCTGATGGCAAAAGGCAACGAAGCGGTTGCTGGCACGTCTCGCTCAAGCCTTCGCATCATGGGCTCAGTGGGCGAACCAATCAACCCAGAGGCATGGGAGTGGTACTACAAAACGATCGGTAACGAAAATTCACCTATCGTCGACACTTGGTGGCAAACGGAAACCGGCGGCATCTTGATCGCTCCACTTCCGGGCGCGACAGATCTCAAACCAGGTTCAGCAACTCGCCCATTCTTCGGCGTACAACCTGCGCTGGTTGATAACATGGGTAATATCCTTGAAGACACCGTGGCTGAAGGTAACTTGGTAATTCTTGATTCTTGGCCAGGTCAAATGCGTACGGTTTACGGCGACCATGAACGCTTCGAACAAACCTACTTCTCAACCTTTAAGGGCATGTACTTCACCAGTGACGGCGCGCGTCGTGACGAAGACGGCTACTACTGGATCACTGGCCGCGTCGATGACGTACTGAACGTGTCTGGACACCGTATGGGCACCGCTGAAATTGAATCTGCGCTAGTCGCGCATCACAAAATTGCCGAAGCCGCGATTGTTGGTATTCCACACGACATCAAAGGCCAAGCGATCTACGCCTACATCACGCTCAACGATGGCGAGTTCCCATCCGCAGAGCTGCACAAAGAAGTGAAGGATTGGGTGCGTAAAGAGATTGGTCCAATTGCAACGCCTGACGTACTGCACTGGACAGACTCTCTACCAAAGACTCGTTCAGGTAAGATCATGCGTCGTATTCTGCGTAAGATTGCGACAGGTGATACAAGCAACCTAGGCGATACTTCAACGCTTGCCGATCCAAGTGTAGTAGACAAACTCATCGCCGAAAAAGCAGAACTGGTATAAGCTCGCCAGCCTGTTTTAAACAGTGAACGAAAACCGCCATCTTTGCATGGCGGTTTTTTGCTTTTGGGCGCAAATTAACCACAACATAGATATGGTGATTATGTTGTTTTTGTTAACTTGGTTACAGAAACGAAGCGGGCAATTGGGAGATTAGACCAGTAAATTGCTGCTAATTGCTATGAATTAGCTATAATCTTGGTCGATTTTTTAAAATTTGCTCGGTTTTAACAAAAAAATCGTGCTGAATTATCGTATATTTGGGAATATAAACGTTCCACTCACGATAAGGGAAGATAGCAACATAATGTCTGCAAAGTCACGGATTCTTGTTCTAAACGGACCAAATCTTAACCTATTAGGTCTGCGTGAACCGACACACTATGGTAACAACACCCTAGCACAAATTGTGGACGCTTTGACTGAACAAGCGCACAACGCAGGGGTGGAACTGGAACACCTACAATCAAATCGTGAGTACGAACTGATTGAAGCCATTCATGCCGCTTACGGCAAGATTGATTTCATCATCATCAATCCAGCTGCTTTCACTCACACCAGTGTAGCACTGCGAGATGCATTACTTGGCGTGGCCATCCCATTTATCGAGGTGCACCTATCACCGTTTCGTCATCACTCTTACCTGTCTGATAAGGCAGAAGGCGTGATCTGCGGTTTAGGCGCACAAGGTTATGAATTCGCTCTGTCTGCCGCGATTAAAAAGCTACAGGCAAAGTAACCCTAACACTCTGCAACCCCACAGGGGTTGTCTTAATCACAAGATAAAAGAGAAAGAAAAGATGGATATTCGTAAAATCAAGAAGCTAATCGAGTTAGTTGAAGAGTCTGGCATTGCTGAGCTAGAGATTTCTGAAGGTGAAGAGTCAGTACGCATCAGTCGTCACGGCACAGCAGCTCCAGCACCAGTTCACTACGCAGCGGCTCCAGTAGCAGCACCTGCGCCAGTAGCAGCACCTGTAGCAGAAGCGCCAGCAGCTGAAGCTCCAGCAGCAGCGGTACCTGCAGGTCACCAAGTTCTTTCTCCAATGGTTGGTACTTTCTACCGCTCTCCAAGTCCTGATGCGAAATCATTCGTAGAAGTGGGCCAAAAAGTTAACGCTGGCGACACGCTATGTATCGTTGAAGCAATGAAGATGATGAACCAAATCGAAGCGGACAAATCTGGCGTTGTTACTGCAATCCTAGTTGAAGACGGCCAACCAGTTGAATTCGACCAACCTCTAGTTGTAATCGAATAAGCGAGGCTTGCCTTATGCTAGACAAAGTAGTCATCGCGAACCGAGGTGAAATTGCACTTCGTATTCTTCGCGCTTGTAAAGAATTAGGTATTAAGACCGTTGCTGTTCACTCAACAGCTGACCGCGATCTTAAGCACGTACTACTTGCAGATGAAACCGTGTGTATCGGCCCTGCTCGTGGTATCGACAGCTACCTAAACATCCCACGCATCATTTCTGCAGCAGAAGTAACTGGCGCGGTAGCTATCCACCCAGGTTACGGCTTCTTGTCAGAAAACGCTGACTTCGCAGAGCAAGTTGAGCGCAGTGGTTTCATCTTCGTTGGTCCAAAAGCGGACACTATCCGCATGATGGGCGACAAAGTATCAGCGATCACCGCAATGAAAAAAGCGGGCGTTCCATGTGTACCTGGCTCAGACGGTCCACTAGATAACGACGAAGACAAGAACAAAGCTCACGCTAAGCGTATCGGCTACCCTGTTATCATCAAAGCATCTGGCGGCGGCGGCGGTCGTGGTATGCGCGTAGTTCGTGCAGAAAAAGACCTCGTTCAAGCTATTGCTATGACTCGTGCAGAAGCAAAAGCAGCATTCAACAACGACATAGTTTACATGGAGAAATTCCTAGAAAACCCACGTCACGTTGAAGTACAAGTTATTGCTGATGGTCAAGGCGGTGCAATCCACCTAGGTGAACGTGACTGCTCTATGCAGCGTCGTCACCAAAAAGTAGTGGAAGAAGCTCCAGCTCCTGGCATCACTGAAGAGATGCGTAAGTACATCGGCGAACGTTGTACTCGTGCATGTGTTGAAATCGGTTACCGCGGCGCAGGTACATTCGAATTCCTATACGAGAACGGTGAATTCTACTTCATCGAAATGAACACTCGTATTCAGGTAGAACACCCAGTAACAGAAATGGTTACCGGTATCGACCTAATCAAAGAACAGCTTCGCGTAGCAGCAGGTCAACCACTGTCATTCACTCAAGATGACATCAAGATCCGCGGCCATGCGATTGAGTGTCGTATCAACGCAGAAGACCCAGAGCGCTTCCTACCGTCTCCAGGTAAGATTCAACGCTTCCACGCGCCAGGCGGCATGGGTGTTCGTTGGGAATCGCACATCTACTCTGGTTACACAGTGCCACCTCACTACGATTCAATGATCGGTAAGCTGATCACTTACGGTGAAAACCGTGACGTAGCGATTGCACGTATGAAAAATGCACTGGGTGAGATGATCATCGAAGGCATTAAAACTAACGTGCCACTGCAAGTGTCAATCATGAATGATGAAAGCTTCCAACACGGCGGTGCGAACATTCACTACCTAGAGAAGAAACTAGGCCTACAATAAGCCTCAGCGAACCTCTAAATAAATGCCCACATCTGTGGGCATTTTTGTTTTGTATAAAGTCTATACTCAAACAAATCGCAGAGTTCTGGTAAACTCTGCGCCACTTCATTCACTTTAAGAGCAAAAACAAATGCCTTGGATTCAAATCAAACTCAACGCGACCAATGAAAACGCCGAGCAAATCGGCGACATGCTAATGGAAGAGACTGGTGCGCTGTCTGTAACTTTCTTAGACGCGCAGGATACACCTGTATTCGAACCTCTACCTGGCGAGACTCGCTTATGGGGCGATACTGACATTCTGGCACTGTACGATGCAGAAGCCGATACCAACTTCATCATCGACCAAATCAAAGCTAGCAATATGCTAGCAGAAAATTTTGCTTACAAAGTTGAACAGCTTGAAGACAAAGACTGGGAACGCGAGTGGATGGAAAACTTCCACCCAATGAAATTTGGTGAGCGCCTATGGATTTGCCCAAGCTGGCGTGAAGTGCCAGAACCAGACGCTGTCAACGTAATGCTGGATCCAGGTCTTGCATTCGGTACTGGTACTCACCCAACAACCGCACTTTGTCTTGAGTGGCTAGAAAGCATGGACTTAAGCGGTAAAACCGTTATCGACTTCGGCTGTGGCTCAGGCATTCTTGCGATCGCTGCGATCAAACTGGGCGCAGAAAAAGTTATCGGGATCGACATTGATCCTCAAGCGCTACTTGCATCAAAAGACAACGCAGAGCGTAACGGCGTTGCCGACAAACTAGAAGTATACCTTCCTCAAAACCAACCAGAAGGTCTGATTGCAGACGTGGTTGTTGCTAACATTCTTGCTGGCCCACTACGTGAACTTGCACCAATCATTAAAGGCCTAGTTAAGCCAAATGGCGCCCTAGCAATGTCTGGTGTTTTGGACACGCAAGCGGAAGATGTTGCAAGCTATTACCGTGATGAGCTTCACATTGACCCTATCGTTGAGCAAAGCGAATGGTGTCGCATCTCTGGTCGTAAGCAAGGCTAGACAAGGTTTTCAGGGCTAATTGTTTGAAATTCATACAATTTACAAAAACAATTTGTAAATGCTCAAATATTAGTCTTTTCACGCAGTGAAAAAATGCGTAAAATGCGCGCCCTTGCTGGCACAGAACTGTGATGACGTTTTGAAAATCGGAAACTACCAACTTAAGAACAATCTAATCGTAGCCCCTATGGCTGGTGTAACGGATAGACCGTTCCGCGAGTTGTGTCTTCGTTATGGTGCGGGCATGGCCGTCAGTGAAATGATGTCCGCCAACCCAAAACTATGGAAAACGTCGAAGTCGAAACAGCGCATGGTACATGAAGGCGAATCGGGCATTCGCTCTGTACAAATTGCCGGTTCCGATCCACAGCTTATGGCAGATGCAGCTCAATTCAGTGTTGAAAACGGTGCGCAAATCATCGACATCAACATGGGCTGCCCGGCAAAAAAAGTGAATAAGAAGCTGGCGGGCTCTGCACTGCTTCAATACCCAACCATTATCGAAGAGATTTTGAAAGCGGTAGTGAATGCGGTAGACGTTCCTGTAACGTTAAAGACCCGAACAGGCTGGGATACAGACAACAAAAACTGTGTCCAAATCGCTAAATTAGCCGAAGACTGCGGCATACAAGCTCTTGCCCTGCATGGCAGAACAAAAGCGTGTATGTACAAAGGTGAGGCCGAATACGACAGCATTAAAGCGGTAAAAGAGGCGATTTCAATTCCGGTTATCGCGAACGGTGATATCGATAGCCCGGAGAAAGCCAAATTTGTACTGGAGTACACCGGTGCGGACGCTTTAATGATTGGACGCCCTGCCCAGGGTCGTCCTTGGATTTTCCAGGAAATCCATCACTATTTGGAAAACGGCACCACAATGGATGAGCTTCCCACTCAGGAAGTGAAAGCCATTATGCTTGGTCATGTGAATGCTCTTCATGAATTTTATGGTGAGTATTTAGGTCCACGTATCGCGCGTAAGCACGTAGGTTGGTATCTGAAAGAACATGAACAGGCGAGTGAGTTTCGCCGTACCTTCAACGCTATCGACGCAGCTCCGCTGCAAATTGAAGCGCTAGAAGGTTATTTTGATAACGTTGCATCATAATTAAGAGAAGAGCTAGACCGAATATGTTCGAACAAAATCTGACTTCAGAAGCATTAACAGTAACTACAGTAACGTCACAAGACCAGATTACTCAAAAGCCTTTACGTGACTCTGTTAAAGCGTCTCTTAAAAACTACCTTGCTCAACTAAATGGCCAGGAAGTAACAGAACTATACGAATTAGTTCTAGCTGAAGTTGAACAGCCACTATTAGATACTATCATGCAGTACACTCGCGGTAACCAAACTCGCGCAGCAACTATGATGGGTATCAACCGCGGTACTCTTCGCAAGAAACTTAAGAAATACGGCATGAACTAAGACCGGATTTCAAAAGTATTTGGAACAAGCCGTTACCTTCGGGTAGCGGCTTTTCTTTATCTACTGATCTAAAAATATTAGTGAAGAAACACGCGTGACACTTTCGCATCACGCGATTCACACTCTTTTATGAGTAGCGCTGGAGTTGCTCCGTTTCCTGAATGGGCTTCAATGCTGCGATAGCGAAGCCAAAGAGTAATACGGCCAATACAGCGACCCATTCACTCCCTACATCATAGGCAAATCCAGCAAGCGCAGACCAAATTGCGACGCCAAAGTGCATCATGCTCATCGCAGATGACATTAGAACTCCTCGATATTCATCCGATAAGCTCGCTATATAAGCCTGTAGAGCCGGAGAGCCTATACCGCCTGCCAACGACCAAATTGCCAATATGGGAAGATAGGCCACGAATTGGCTCGCACCACACGCAAATACCCAGATGCTACATGGCATGCACACCACAAGCGCAATACGCATTACAGCTCGCCCACTTCCAAGGCGATGAGAAGCTCGAGTCGTGAGTAGATTTCCAAGAACACTCACGATTCCTAAAGCTGCGTACATCATGCCAATCCAACTTATCGACACTCCCGCGACATCTCGCATATTGAGCCCAATGAGATTGAACACACCAATACCACCACCTAAGCCAAAACACATAGCAGCAATCGCACCCAACGCTCCAGGAAGGCGAAATGCCTCTATAACGGGAGGTAATGTCATTAACCGCTCGTTCTGATCGTGAGGCTCTCTCATGCATCCCCAAACTAAGGCCCCAACAGCAAGTGCCGCCATCCCTAAAATGATAAAAGCAGCTCGCCATGATAAGAGTTGAGTGATCAGTGCGCCGATAGCAGGGCTGGTTATCATGCCTAATGTCAATCCAGCTTGCACCATCACAATCTGCCGCATCGAGCGCCCACCTTTTGCATCACCAGCCAACGCAAATGCGATTGGCAGCATTCCTGCACTAGCAATACCTGTAACAACACGAGTGACTAGAGCCCATTCAAAGTGGCTAACCAAGCCAGTCAGAATCGAGGAGATGCCAAAAACGAAACAAGCAGGCAGCATAAGGCGAAGACGCCCTACTCGATCCGACCAACGCCCTAAATAAGGCGCACAAAACGCAATCGCTAGACTATACGCCGTAATAAAGAGTGTCACCTGGCTCGGTGGAACACCAAGATCATCTCCGATAGGTTCTAAAATAGAGCCAAGCAGCAATTCGTCAGCACCTACCAGAAATGCAATAAGGAACAACGCTATCGACTGAATCATGCTTCAACCTCCGCTTGCAACGAAAGCTCCACTAAGGTCGCGATATCGACGATTCTGTCTGGCCAATCTTGGATAAATGCCTTCTCGTGTGAAACCAAGATGACACTGCCCGCAAAACGTTGTAGCGCCAGCTTCAACGCATCTTTACTGCTGGTATCAAGATGCGTAGTTGGCTCATCGAGAATGAGTACATTGCAGCCTCGTGTTGCTAAACAACAAAGCTTAACGCGAGTTTGCTCCCCACCACTCAACGCCTCTAAGCGACGTTGTGCTTTATCACCCTTTATCCCGAAGCGTGCTAACAGCTTACGAGCCGATTTACTATTGATTGAAGAATCGACCGCACACACCTCTTGCTCCGGTGTATGATCCGGATGACGCCAAGATAGGTCTTGAGCGAAATAACCGATCTTAAGACCTTGTGCAAACGTCATTTCACCAGAGAGTGGCAGCACCTCCCCCATTAGCGTTTTGAGCAATGTCGACTTCCCTACGCCATTAAAGCCCTCAATCACTAACTTTTCTCCTCGTACGATAGTGATATCAATCGGTGACAGTAAAGGCGTTTGATAGCCAATGCTCAACGCTTCGGCACTAACAACACTTTGATGTCCAATAGGCGCATAAGAAAAATCAAATTCAGTCACGGCATCTATTCTATGCAACTGAATCCTTTCAATTTTATCTAATTGTTTCTTACGGCCCTTCGCAATGCTCGCATTCACACCTGCGCCATTTTTCGCAATAAACTGTTCCAGTTTCTTAATCTCAGCTTGCTGTGAGTGGTACTCTTTTTCCAACAGCGAATTGTTGTGTCGCTTTTGCGCCATTGCTTTGTGGTATGAGCCGGTGTATTTCTGGATTTTTTGATAGTCGATATCACAGATGCAGGTAGTAACCGCATTCAGGAAACTCACATCATGAGACACCAACAGTACGGTTCCTACATAAGCATTGAGATAACTCTTCAACCACTCAATATGAGTTGCATCAAGATAGTTAGTCGGCTCATCTAACAATAAGACGTCTGGTTCACGCAACAATAAGCGCGCTAATAAAACCTTATGGCGTTGCCCACCACTTAACGCACTCATTAGAGTATCCAGTCCCAACTGCTGTATACCAAGCCCTGCGGATACACTTTCAATTTGGGCATGTAAGGCGTAAAAGCCTTGGGCTTCCAATTCCGTTTGTAACTTAGCAACTCGGCGAAGCAAAGAAGGCGATGCAGATTCAGCCATCTCTTGATACAAAGAAAATAATTCACGTTCAGCTTCAAACAACTCATTAAATGCCGATTGTAAACATCCTCTAATCGTTTGAGTTTTATCTACCACAAGATGTTGATCAAGATAGCCAATCTCTAAGTTTGGCTGCCAATGAATATCTCCCTCATCGGCAGAAATTTCACCAACAAGCAACTTTAACAATGTACTTTTTCCTACTCCGTTTGCACCGGTGATTCCTACATGCTCTCCAGCATGAATAGTGAAGTGGGAATGGCAATATAGGTGATGATCAACAACCTGATAGGACATATTTTTAACGTGTAACACACTCATGTTTTTTACCAAATAAAAAGGGCCGGTACTTACATACCGGCCCCTATTTTAACTATGGGTAACTTCATATCTGATTTCAAACTTCAGATACAAAAAAGCCGGTGATGAAATATCACCGGCGGTCTCTTGTCTTTACTCAGATGTAATACAACCTACGCATTTTCCAGCTTAGCTGTGCACGTATTTCCACATCTGATGAAGATAATTTATGACTCCGAGCAACACTTCATCGCGTTTTATGCACGGAGTTCAGCCTTCTTACGAAGTTTTTAAACAAGAGATATAACATGAATTTTTTGTCTCAAAAATATACAGGCAAGAGCCTACACCCGGACGAAACAAAGTGCTATAAAAATTTCACTCAAACAGCTCAAAAGCTAACACACAGATTAGCTGAATCGATAAACCATTATGTGATCCATATTGATTGTGTCATCAATACAAACCTATATAATCGGCTACTTGCCGAGAAGAAGGAAAGTAACCACATGATTTATAAAGAAAGGGAAACATGGTTAGAAGCCATTTTAAACACCCTACCGGATCATGTGTTTATCCTAGACGAAAGCGGGCGCTATATTGAAAGCTTTGGTGGTACCCACCACTCAAAAACGTTCAACGCAGAACGCTACATCGGCTTACAGCTTAGCGATGTCCTTTCCCCAACCAAAGCAGACGAACTCATGGGGTTCATTTTTGACGTTATGCAAGATAACGAAACGAAGGTCGTGAAATACAACCTTTCTCTGCATGACCACCTACTCCTGCCTATAGAGGAGCTAGAAGCGTTAGAAAATCCAGAAGAAATGTGGTTTGAGGCGATTATCAAACCAGTTAACGCTCCTGAAAATGCAAACAAACTGGTGATCTGGTCTGTACGTGATATCACCAAGACTCATTTGCTAGAACAACGCCTTAAACAATTATCAGAAACTGATGCACTTACTGGTCTTCTCAACCGTCGGGCGTTTATCTCCAATTTAGATAATGCGATCATTCAACATACAAAACGTTCTCAAACGCTTTCATGCTTGATGATCGATATTGATCACTTCAAAGATATTAATGATAGCGTTGGCCACTTTTCTGGTGATCATGTTATCACTCGCATTGCTCACGTTTGCCAAGGAGTCATTCGTGGCAGCGACTTTATAGGTCGATTGGGAGGAGAAGAGTTCGCAGTAATCTTAACAGATACGAATGCGATTCAAGCGTATGAAGTAGCTGAACGCATCCGCCAAGCTATACAAGCAACGATCTGTCATGTCGATGACGTTGAAATTACGACCACTGTTAGTATCGGTGTAGCAGAGTTGAATTCACAACAATCCAACTCAAAAGAGCTTCTAATCGAGGCCGATAAAGCGATGTACTATTCAAAGCACTCAGGACGCAATCAAGTCACCCTAGCTTACGAAAACCTGCCAGATCTTAAGCTTTATCAAGCCGGTCACTTAAAAATACAAAGGGTTTCCTAAAAATAAATAACCCATTTCTTACCACGATAGCCTCTTTACTAAGAAACCTCCGTCCTACGCATTCCCCACAATAACATCGCTAAAAACTCGCTTATCTAAAAACCTTATAACTATTAGTAAAAAGTGCTCTATATGTGTTTGTAGTGGCATAGTGAATTTGGCCACCTGATTAGAGG